>DASVAW010000088.1 GCA_036376135.1 Candidatus Polarisedimenticolaceae bacterium
CCACGCCCCCGAGCACCACCCCTACGCGGCCGACCTCGACCTCTTCGGCCCCGGGTCGCTCTTCGAGCGAATCAACACGACCCGCACCGGCGCCGGCGAGGCGACGCTCGCGGCGTGGCTGCTCTCCCCCGCCCCCCCGCCGGCGATCCGCGATCGCCAGCTCGCCCTCGAGGAGCTGAAGCCGCGACTCGAATTCCGCGAGGATCTCGCCCTCGCGGGGGACACCGTCGCCGCGGAGGTCCACCCCGACCGGCTGCGGGCGTGGGCACGGGCCCCGGCTCTCCCGTTCCCCGTGCTCCTCCGCGTCCTCGCGGCCATCCTCGGCGCCGCCGGTCTCGCGTCGCTGCTCGCGTGGCTGGGCGGCGCGACCTCGGCCCTCCCGTTCGCGATCTTCGGCGCGCTCAACGGTTCACTGGCCCTCGCGGTGAGGAGACGCGTCGTCGCGATCGTGCACGACGCCGACCGCCCCGGCGCGGAGCTCCGCGTCCTCGCGGAGGTCCTCGCGCGGATCGAGCGGGAACCGTTCGAGTCCGCGCCCCTGAGAAGACTCCGCGCCGCGCTCGACTCCGAGGGGGTCCCCCCTTCGGCGGCGATCGCGTCGCTCGCGAAGCGCCTCGACTGGATGGAGCTGCGGCGGAACCAGCTCGTCGCCCCTTTCGCCGCGGTCGCGTTGTGGACGACCCAGATGGCGATGGCGGTCGAGTCGTGGCGCGCCCGCCACGGCGCGGCGGTCTCGCGCTGGGTCGACGCCTGCGGGGAGATCGAGGCCCTCGCCGCGATGAGCGCCTACGCCTTCGAGAACCCGAACGACCCGTTCCCGGAGCTTTTCGAGGGTCCCGGTCGCTTCGAGGCGGAAGCCCTCGGCCACCCGCTGATCCCGACCGCCCGCTGCGTCTTCAACGACGTGCGCCTCGACGGGGAGCTTTCGCTCCTCGTCGTGAGCGGCTCGAACATGTCGGGGAAGAGCACGTTGCTTCGCTCGATCGGAATCGCGGCGGCGATGGCGCAGGCGGGCCTCCCGGTCCGCGCGGCGAGGCTCGCGCTTTCGCCCCTCGCGGTCGGCGCGACGCTCCGGATCCAGGACTCGCTTCGCGAGGGGGCCTCCCGCTTCTACGCCGAGATCACGCGCGTGCGCGACGTCGTGGCGTTGACGGACGGGGAGGTCCCCGTGTTGTTCCTGCTCGACGAGCTGCTCGCGGGGACGAACTCCCACGATCGCGCCGCCGGTGCGGAGGCGATCCTGCGCGGCCTCGTGTCGCGCGGGGCGATCGGCCTCGCGACGACGCACGACCTCGCGCTGACGAAGCTCGCCGACGCGCTGGCGCCGCGCGCCGCGAACGTCCACCTCGAGGACCGGCTCGAGGACGGCAAGATGGTCTTCGACTACCACCTGCGTCCGGGAATCGTGACCCACTCCAACGCGATCGCGCTGATGCGGTCGGTGGGGCTCCCGGTCTAACCCCGCCGTTCCCGAAACACCTTCCACGCGAACCACGCGAGGAACGGGAGCACGACGGCATCGGCGACCGCGAAGCCCAGGGCGAGCCTCGGGTGGCTCCCCCGCGTGAACGCCGCGAGGTTCAGCAGGACGAAGCTCGCACCCAGCAGGCCGAAGGCGACCTTCACGTTCCGGGTCACCGCTCGCTCTCCCGCTTGAGCCGCGCGAGCTCGTCCTCGCCGAGCGGGCGCTTGTGCTTCACCTTGAGGGACTCCGCCCACTCGCGGTTGAAGTCGCGCTGCCAGCGCTTGTTGAGCGCCGCCGTCACCGTCATCGCGAGCACCGCCCCGAACATCGCGAGCGCCATGTCCTTCTGCGCGTCCCAGACGTCCCCCTGCGTCCCGAGGTAGGCGGCCCCGAGCTCGCCGCCGAGGATCTCCGCCGCGGCCCACTCGATCAGCTCGTAGACCATCGACGTCGCCATCACCACGTCGAGGGGGAGGTAGTACCCCCACAGGCCCTTCACGTCGGCGACGCGCAGGAAGACCTCGCGCACCGGGTACGCGAGCAGCAGGCCGTAGGCGAAGTGCACGAGCCGGTCGTAGTGGTTGCGCTCCCAGCCGAAGGCTTCGGCGAGGGTCGTCCCCGTGAGCGACTCGACCCACCGGTCGTACGGCACGAGCGAGTAGGTGTAGTGCGCGCCGACCGTGTGCAGGCAGCAGAAGACGAAGATCAGGGTGTACGAGACGCGCGAGAGCGGGAGGGCCTTGCGCGTGGCGACGAGGACGACGAGCCCGACGAGCAGCAGCGCGTTCTCGAGGACCCAGTCGGCGCGATCCGTCGGCCCGATCGCGAGCGCCGCCGCGAGGGCGAGCAGGACCGCGAGGAGGACGCGGGGGTAGATGCGGTGCGAGGTCCAACGCATGGGGCGGGGGTCAGGGAACAGAACCCCCGCCGCCGGCGGAGTGGGCACGGCGGCGGGGTCGGGGGTATGGAGACCTCCTGAGTCGGTGCATCTGAACGATACCCGAACATGCAGGGTCGGGCGCGGAAAAAACTCGCGATGGCGCGCCCGATGCGTCCCCGCTGTGGCGAAGCACTAGAAGAGCCGTCGTCACTTCTGCGGGGCTTTCGTCCACTCGTCGAGCCATCCGAGCACCGTGTCGTGCCACAGGATCGAGTTGTGGGGCTTGAGCACCCAGTGATTCTCGTCGGGGAAGTGCAGGAACTTCGACGGGATCCCCTTCCGCTGCAGGGCGGTAAAGGTCGACATCCCGTGCGTCTCGACGACGCGGAAGTCCAGCCCTCCGTGGATGACGAGCATCGGCGTCTTCCACTTCGCGACGTGGTCGATCGGATTGTGCTTCGTGTACGCCTCGGGGTTCTCCCACGGCGTCCCGTGATGCTCCCACTCGGGGAACCACAACTCCTCCGTGTCGAAGTAGGCGAAGCGCTCGTCGAGATTGCCGTCGTGGGTCACCAGGCACCGGAACCGGTCGGGCCAGTTCCCCGCGATCCAGTTGACCATGTAGCCGCCGTACGAGGCGCCGAGCGCCGCGACGCGGTCGCCGTCCATCCACGGGTACTTCTTCAACGCGGCGTCGAGCCCCTTCTTCAGGTCCTCGAGAGGTTTCCCTCCCCAGTCCCCACGGATCGCGTCGGTGAACGCCTGGCCGTACCCCGTCGAGCCGTGGAAATCGACCATCACCGCGGCGTACCCCGCCCCCGCGTACGTCTGCGGGTTCCAGCGGTAGTGGAAGTCGTCGCCGAACGACCCCTGGGGGCCGCCGTGGATCAGGAACGCGACGGGGTACTTCTTCCCCGCCTCGAAGTTCGCCGGCTTCACGACCCACGCGTGGACCGTCTCGTCGTTCCACCCCTTGAAGGTGAACGGCTCGGGCTCCCCCATCGCGACGGCGGCGAGGCGTTCGTCGTTGAGCTTCGTGATCCGCGTCCGCTGCGAGCCGTCGGGCTTCACCGTGTACAGGTCCACCGGAGCGCGCTGGTGGTCCCGGCCGAAGAGGATCACCTCTCCGGCGATCGAGGGGTACCGCGACGTGCCTTCGTCCACGATCGCCTTCGGCGTCCCGGTCTTCGCGTCGACGGCGAAGAGCGCCGCGCGTCCCAGGTTGTGCGCGGTGCAGTAGATCGTCTTTCCGTCCTTGGACCAGGCGAGGTTCTCCGGGGAGCGGTCCCACGTTTCGGTCAGGGCGCGCGCGGTGCCGCCGGGCCAGTCCATGAGCATGATCCGCTGGCGGTCCGCTTCGTACCCGGGGCGCACCATCGCCAGCCACGCCAGGGTCTTTCCGTCGGGGGAGAAGACCGGCTGCGTGTCGACGGCGCGGTTCGCCTCGGTGAGGCGTTTCGGGGGCGCCGATCCGTCGATCGGCACGAGCCACAGGTCGAGGTTGGTCGACCACGCTTCTCCGGCTCCCTCGACCCGCGCGGTGAAGACGAGCCCCTTGCCGTCCGGGGTGAAGGCGGCTTCCTCCGACCCGCCGAACGGCTTGGTCGGAGCGTTCCCGTCGAGCCCCTTCAGAATCGCGACCGGGTCCCCCTTCCCCGTCGACGGGAGGACGTACCAGTGCTGGCGGCGGCCGTCCGACCACGTGTCCCAATGCCGGAACAGGAGCCGGTCGTAGAGGCGGCCCGTCGCCTTGACCGCGGCCTTCTCGTCGAGCCGCTTCTTGGTGTCGGCCGGAGCGGGGGCGTCCAGGAAGACGTCGAGCGCGACGGCGAGCGACGCGCCGTCGGGAGAGAGCTTGAACGCGTTGACGTCGAGGGGCAGGGTCGTGACCGGTTGGGCCTCGCCGCCGTCGATCGGGAGCTTCCAGACCTGCGAAGACCCCGAGCGCGACGACTGGAAGTAGATCCACTTCCCGTCGGGGGACCACGCGGGTGCGGTGTCGCTCGCCGTGTGCGCCGTCAGGCGCCTGAGCCCCGAGCCGTCGATGCCGACCCGCCAGAGATCGGCGCGGCGGCGGTTGGCGTCGAGATCCAGCGCCGAAACCGTGAAGACGACGGTCCGTCCGTCGGGGGACGGGACCGGTTCCGAGATCCGGTCGAACGCCACGAGATCGCGGACGTTGAGTCCCCGGATCTGCCCCGGCGGAGCGGCGATCGCGGCGAGCGTCGCGAAGCCGGAGAAGAGCGCGGCGAGCAGCAGGATGCGCATCGGTGACCTCCGAAAGGCTGGCCATTATGCGGCGAAGGCCTTAACCTCCCAAACTCTCGTCCGACGAGGTGATCCATGCGTGCCGTGAGTTGCCTGCTTGCCGTCGCCGTCCTCGCCTTCGCCCCCGGCGCCTTCGGGGCAACGGAGAAACGACCTGTGACCGCCGAGACGATCTGGAAGCTCAAGCGACTCGGGGCTCCGACGCTCTCCCCCGACGGCCGCGCGGCGGTCCTGGCCGTGACCGGGTACGACCTCAAGGAAGACAAGGCCGATACGGACCTCTGGCTCGTTCCGACCTCCGGCGGCGAGGCGCGCCGCATGACCACGGCCGAGGCCGGGGAGTCGAACCCGCAGTGGTCCCCCGACGGGAAGTGGATCGCCTTCGAGGCGAAGCGGCAGGGGGACGACCAGGGGCAGATCTACGTCCTCCCCGCGGACGGAGGCGAGGCGCACCGGGTCACCAACGTCCCCACGGGCGCCTTCGGCTTCAAGTGGTTCCCGGACTCGAAACGGATCGCCTTCCTGTCGCGCGTGTGGGGCGACCTCCGGACCTTCGACGAGCAGGGCAAGCGCCAGAAGGAGCGCAAGGACTCGAAGATGTCCGCCCAGGTCTTCGACAAGCCGCGCGTCCGGCACTGGGATCGCACCCTCGACGATCGCGAGGTTCACCTCTTCTCGATCGCGATCGACGGAGGGGAGCCGCAGGCGATCACCCTCGGCTCGGGGCGCACGCTCCCCGTCGAGGAGCCGGGGTCCTCCACCTACGACATCTCCCCCGACGGCGCCGAGATCGCGTTTCCGTCCGACGTCGACACGACCGGCGTGAACGGGCAGGACGATCTCTTCGTGATCCCGGCCGGAGGCGGCACCCCGCGCAACGTCAGCGTGGAGGCGCACGCCTCCGACGGCGCCCCGCTCTACAGCCCCGACGGCCGCTGGCTCGCCTTCTCGCGGCAACGGATCAAGGGGTTCTACGCCGACCGGTCGCTCCTCGTCCTCCACGACCGCAAGGCCGGGAGCAACCGCGTGATCACCGAGGGCTGGGATCGCTCCGTGCGCGGCCTGGTGTGGTCCGGCGACTCGAAATCCCTCTGGGGGGCGATCGACGACGCCGGACACGACCGCGTCCATCGGATCGACGCGCAGACGGGGAAACCCACGCCCGTCACCGGGGACAAGAGCTTCGGCAACGTCGCGGTGTCGAGGGACGGGAAGACGGTCGTCGCGCTCCGGCAGAGCTTCACGGAGCCCCCGACCCTCGTGCGCCTCGATCCCGCCACCGGCGCGGCGACCAAGCTGTCGACCTTCAACGACCTCGCGATGGAGGCGATCGACTGGGGAACCTACGAGAGCGTCACCTACAAGGGGGCGAACGGCGCCGACATCCAGATGTGGATCAACTACCCGCCCGGGTTCGACAGGTCGAAGAAGTGGCCGCTGTACCTGCTCGTGCACGGGGGGCCCCACAACGGGATCACCGACAGCTTCACCTTCCGCTGGAACGCGCAGGTCTTCTCGGCGTGGGGGTACGTCACGGCCTGGCCCAATTTCCACGGCTCGAGCGGCTTCGGGCAGTCGTTCACCGATGCGATCACGAAGGACTGGGCGGAGCTTCCGTACGTCGACGTGATCCGCTCCGCCGAGTGGTTCGCGAAACAGCCCTGGATCGACGCGGACCGGATGGCCGTCGGGGGCGCCAGCTACGGCGGCTACCTCGTCTCGGTGATCCTCGGTCGCGAGCACCCGTTCAAGGCGATCATCGCCCATGCCGCCGTCTACAACCTCTACACCCAGTACGCGTCGGACTACGGCGCCGAGCACCGTCGTCACGGCGAGTTCTGGGAGCAGAAGGCGCGGTTCGAGACGAACTCGCCGCACACCGCGGCCGCCAACTTCAAGACCCCCACCCTCGTGATCCACGGCGAAAAGGACTACCGGGTCACGCTCAACAACGGCCTCGAGCTCTTCCACACCCTCTCGAACCGCGGGGTCCCGACCCGCTTCATCTATTACCCGGACGAGAACCACTGGATCCTCAAGCCGAACAACTCCCTTTTCTGGTACGAGGAGTGCCGGAAATGGATCGAGCGTTACATCGGAAAAGGGCCGAAACCCTAGCCGAAACCCCACCGAATGACCGGGGTTAACACATCGAGGCTTGCACCCGGACCCGCGCCTGAGGTCGGATGGGCGCGTGAGCACGACGTCACCCAAGCGCCGCGGCCCCTGGCTCGCCATCGCATGCGAGCTCGTGCGATGGCTGCCGCTTCCCGTGGCGGCGGTGTCCGGACAACTGCTCGGAACGCTGGGCTGGTACCTCGCCGGGAGCGCGCGCCGGCAGACGTTGTCGAACCTCGCGCGCGCGTACGGGACGACGATGCCCGAGGCGGTGCGGCGGCGCACGGGCCGGCGCTCCTTCGCGCTCGCGGGCCGGGGCTTGTTCTCCTGGATCGTTCTCCACCGGATGGGCCCCGAGCGTTGCCTCAGGCGCGTGGAGTACGACTGCGACCCGGCGATCCGTGAAGCGGTCAAGAACGGAGCGATCTTCATCACGCAGCACTTCGGCCTGTTCGAGGCGTCGAACCCCTGGCTCTACCGGGAGTTCGGCTACCGCCCCGTCGGCGCCGCCGCCGAGCGAGGCTCCCCAACCGAGCGGCTCGTCCGGATGCGTCGCGACATGGGCGGCGACACCATCGAGCAGGGGAACGCACGCGAGCTGATGACGTTCCTCAAGGCCGGCGGCGTGAGCGCGATGCTCATGGACCAGGACATCCGTCGCGTGAACGGGATCTTCGTCCCGTTCTTCGGCCACCCGACCCACACGCCGGCGGGACCCGCCACGTTCGCCGTTCGCCTGAAGATCCCGCTCGTGCTCTTCCGGGTGGAGTGGACGTCGCTCACCCGCCACCGGCTCACGGTCGGGCCGGTGCTCCACGCGCGGGCCGACCTCCCGCCCGAAGACGCCGTGCACGAGCTGACGGCACGCGCCACCGCGGCGGGCGAAGCGATCATCCGTGCGCGCCCCGATCACTGGCTCTGGGTGCACGAGCGGTGGCGGACGCGCCCCGCCGACCGCCCCTCCGCCCCCCACTGGCCGCGTCCCGTCTACGCGTCCCTGCGCACGGTCTCCGGGGCGAACGCGGGCAAGCACACGGCCACGTAGTCCGCGCCCCCCGCCTCGGGGGTCGAGTACCGCACCCACTCGCCGGCGTGCGCGATCACCGCCTGCCCGGTGCGCACGTCGATCGCGCCCCCCTCGTGCTCCACGCGCAGCATCCCGCGAAGCACGAGCGTGTATTCGTCGAACTCCGGTCGTTGCCCCGGCTCCACCCACCCCTCGGGGCTCGTCATGTGCGCGATGCTCACCGCGGCGGTCTTCGAGTTGACCCGCCCCACGTACTCGCGGATCTCCTTCGGCTTGTTCCCCGCCGCCGTGATGCGCGTCGGCTTCTCGATCCGTGTCGGCATGTCGGTGGACTCCTGCGGATCCGGGATCCGGGGGTCCCGGCCCCCCGTCCCCGACTACACGGTCCCGCGATGCTCCGGCCGCAGCAGGTCGAACACGGTCTTGACCGGAGCGAACGTCTCGACGGGAACCTCGACGAAGACGGTGTTCCAGAAGGCCATGGCGCCGTTCCACAACCCCGGCCGCTCGAGGGCGAGCAGTTCGCGCCCCCCAAACGACTTGCGAGCGACGAGCACCGCTCGCGCGTCGACGAAGCGGCGGAGGTCGTAGGGCCGGCCCTCGACGTCGCGGACCGAACAGGCGAGGTCGACCGGGTTGAAGTGGGTCGAGGCGGCGACGATCGACGCCTGCGAGGGATCGTCGAGATCGACCTCGGCCGTCTCGACGATCTGCAGGGTGACACGGCCGTCCTCCCCGCGTTGCCAGAAGGGACCGCCGCCGGGCTCGCCCTGGTTGGGCACCACCCCGCAAACGCGCAACGGCCGGTCCAGCAGGTCGAGCAGCCACGCCCGGCGGTCCGCACCGGACGGCGCCGCGGCCGCGAACCGCTCCGCCGCGAACGCCTGCGCCTCGTCGAGCGCCCACGCCTCGACCGCCGGGTCGCGCAGCCGCGCGGTGTGGAGGAACACCTCGCGCTGCAACGCGACGAGGAAGCCGCAGAGGATCCGCTTCCAGCGCACGGTCGGCCCCTTCAACCGGTCCGGGACGACGTTGTCGATGTTCTTGAGCAGGACGAGGTCCCCTTCGAGCGCGTTCAGGTTCTCGAGCAGCGCGCCGTGACCCGCCGGGCGCAGCAGCACGCGACCGGCGTCGTCGCGGAAGGGCTCGCCGTCGACGGTCGCGGCGATCGTGTCGGTCGAGGGGCTCTGCACCGAGAAACCGATCTCGAGCCGCACGCCGAGGCCGCGCTCGTATCCGGGGCGCGCTTCTTCCGCGGCCTCCCGGAAGCGGTCGAGATGTTCGGGCGAGACGGTGAAGTGGACGCGCGCGATCCCGTCCGCGTCGCGGGCGTACGCCGCCGCCTCGACGAGGTGCTCCTCGAAGGCCAGGCGCGCCCCGCCGGCGTAACGGTGGAACGCGAGCAGCCCCTTGGGGCGGTCGGCGAGGGCGAGCCCGTCGGGTCCGAGCATCGCGTCGAGGATCTCGAGGCAGTTCCCCGCGCCGTGCAGGATGTCGAGGTCGTACCCCTCGAAGGCGAGCTCCGAGCGCAGCTCCTCCAGGAAGGGGAAGTCGTGCAGGCGCTCCATCAGGACGCGCGAGTCCTGCACGTCGCACTGGCGGGCGGCGCGCGCGGCCAGAAGCGACGCGAACATGCGCGAGGCCGCGCCGGAGGCGGGGACCATCTTGAGGCAACGCCCCTGGCGCGCGGCGAGCTCTGCGAGCTGGATCAGCTCCGCGGTCCGCTCCTCCGGAATCCTGACGATCCCGTCGCCCACGGTCGCGGGGCGATCCAGGCGCCTCCGGGGGGGCGGGACGCGCAGGAGGTCGAGTTGGCGTCGGGCCTCCTCGACGGAGATCCCGCGCTCGCGGAGCTGGTCGACGTCCGCAGGGTTGAAGGGCGTCATCGTGGAGGCGCCTCCTCGCCGCGGGACACGACCACCGCCGCCGCGAGGTCGCCCGTGACGTTGAGCGTGGTGCGGCACATGTCGAGGAACCGGTCGACCCCCAGGATCAACCCGATTCCCTCGGTCGGCACATGGACGAGCTTCAGGATCATCGCGATGACCGGGAGCGAGCCGCCGGGGATCCCCGCCGTGCCGATCCCCGCGAGGATGCAGATCGACACGACCAGGGCCTGGTCGCCGAAGGAGAGGTCGACGCCGTAGAACTGGGCGAGGAACAGGACGGTGACCCCTTCGTACAGCGCCGTCCCGTTCTGGTTCGCCGTCGATCCGATCGTGAGCACGAACCGGGAGACGTGCGCGGGGAGCTTCAGATTGTCCTGCGCCACGCGAAGGGCGGTCGGGAGGGTCGCGTTGCTCGAGGCGGTCGAGAAGGCGGTGAGCATCGCCTCGTCGATCCCGCGGTAGAAGGCGATCGGGCTCATGCCTCCCAGCAGCTTCACGCTCAAGGCGTACACGACGAACTGGTGGATCACGAGCGCCAGCAGGACGACCCCGACGTAGCGCGCCAGCTGCAGGATCACCTCGGCGCCGAGCGTCGCCGTCATCGAGAACAGCAGCGCCGCGATGCCGATCGGCGCCAGCGCGATCACCATGCCGATCAGGCGCATGGTGACGTCGTAGAGTCCCTGCACCGCTTCCTCGAAGCGACGGGCCGCGTCGGTGCGCACGACGGCGACCCCGATCCCCATCATCAGGGAGAAGAACATGACCGCGAGCATGTCCCCCTCCGCCGCCGCCTTGAACGGGTTGGAGGGGACGATCTGGACGAGCAGGTCGATGCCGGTCTTGGGCGCGGCCGCGGTCGTGAGTCCCGACGCCCGTTGCGACGCGGTCTCCATGAGCCGCGTCCGGGCCTGCTCCGACAGTCCCTCGCCGGGACGCAGGACGTGGACGAGGAAGATCCCGAGGAGCACCGCGATCGTGGAGACGACGACCGTGTACGCGAGGGTCTTCAGGCCGACGCGGCCGAGATGCCGGAGGTCGCCCAACCCGGCGACCCCGAGGATCAGGGCCGAGAAGATCAAGGGAATGACGAGCATGAACAGCAGGCGCAGGAAGATCTGTCCGGCCGGCTGCGCCACGTTGGCGAGGGTCCACGCCAACCCCGGGGAGTCCCCCAGGAAGGCGTGCGCCGCGAGCCCCATCGAGACTCCGGCCGCGCCGCCGATCAGCATTCGGGTGTGGAGCGCCACGCGCACCCGCGGAGTATGCAGGGCCGGCGCGCGCGATAGAAGGGGTTATTCGGCCGGCGACGCCCGGAACGTCAGCGAGGCCCAGAGGCTCTCCCAGTCGGCGTCGACCCCGTCCGGGGCCGGCACCATGTGCACGGCCGACAGCAGCCACGGGCCTTCGCCGTCGAGCTCGAAGGTCACACGCCCCGCGGCGTCGGTGCGCCCCCGCGCGGGCCGGTCGCCCGCGCCCTCGCGCCGCGCCAGCACCAGCGCCCCCGAGAGCGGCTTCCCCTCGAACTCGAGGCGCACGGGGAGGGCACGGTCCGTCCCGAGCGCCGCCGGGTCCTTCTCCGCGATCAGCTCGAGGCGAAGACCCGTCACGCGGTCCGCACCCGTCCCCATCAGCGCCTTCGCGCACCGCGAGTAGATCTCCCGCCCGTCCACCCGCGTCTGCCCTTTCGCCTCGCGCGCGGCGATCACGTGCTCGAGCCCCTCCTCGCGCAGGTACGCCTCGAACTTCGCCGGCGCGAGGGTGATCGACAGCGGACGGCTCCGATAGACGGCGACCCAGGGGCCCGGAGCGGAGGGAGTCGCCTCCCCCGCCGGATCGCGCCCCTCCGCACCGCGGATCGGGACCGCCTTGCCTTGTCCGAGGAGCTCGAACCGGTCGATGCGCGCCTCGCGGCGGGGGACGGGCTCCCCCACCTTGTTCTCCCCCGAGCGCAGGGAGAACTCCACCCTCCGTCCCGGCTCGGGGCGGAAGGTGGAGGGCTCGATCCAGAAGTCGTGCGCCGCCACCGGCGAGGCGCTCAGGAGCAGGAGGGCGAGGATGCGATGCATGGAAGGCCTCCGACGGAAAAGTTACGGCTTCATCAGCGCGGCCCGCCGTCGCTGCGCGAGCGCCCACGACGATGTGTTGAGCCATGGATCGTCGGCGGGCTTTTGCACCTTCTCATAAGCCGCGGCGGCCTCGGCCCGCTCCCCGACCGCCTCCGCGATACGGCCGACGACGTACCAGTTGGCCCCGGGCTCGGCTTCGGGCTCCACGTGGCGCGCCACCACCTTACGCAACGCCTCCACCGCCTCGGGGATCTCGCCGCGTTCCGCGGAGATCACGGCCAGCGTGTGCAGGGCGTTGTCGACGGCGCCTCCCGGCGCCTGCAACGTGCGCCGGACCCAGCCGAGCGTCTCGTCGTCCGAAAGGCCACGCGCCATCCGGGCCCAGGCGAGGTTGTTGAAGTCGCGCGGCTCCGCGTTCGGGAGGCGCGCGAGAGTCTCGAGCCTCGCGAACGCCTCCTCCGGCTTCCCTTCGTGCAGGCTCGTCCAGTAGAGGGCGCGCAGCGCATCGACGTCGTTCGGCCGCTCCCGCAGCCGACGCTCACAGACCTCGCGGCAGCGGTCGGCTCCACCGACGAACTGGAGCGCGACGGTGTACTCGGAGAAGGCCCAGTCGGACGCCGGGTACCGCTCGTAGACGCGCGCGGCGACCGGCGCCACCTCGGCCCAACGATCGAGCGTCTTGAACGCGACGACGAGCGCCATGTCGACGCTCGTGGCGTCGACCTCGTCCTCCCCGATGGCGGGACGCGCCGCCGCAAGCACGTCGACGGCGCTCGCGGCGAATCGTCGGTCCCATGCGCCGAGCGCCGCGGCCGCCAGCCGCATCCGCCCCGGCTCGCGCGGCGCGCCGCGCGACCATAGCCTGACGAACGAGACGTCCCGGAGCGGATCGTCGCCGCCGCGAGGAACCAGCGACTCGCGCGCCCAGTCGAGCCAGCGCCCCGCGCCCTCGAGGTCCCCCGCGTCGATGCGCCGCACGACCTCCGGGAACATCAGGGACTCGGCGCGCGTGGTCGCCGCGATCCGCGGCCCGTCGGACGTGGAGGTGAGGTACGCGGTCATCCGGACCTCGCTCCCGTCCGTGGGCGCGCGCATCCGCACTCTCCAGCCCCCTGCGGCGTCGCCGTCCGTAGCGAACTCCACCATGGCCGATGCGACGTCGCCCACCGCGAGCTTCGGGAGGCCGCCGCGCCGAACCGCACGCAGCGCGGCATCGAGCGAGCGTCGGATCCCCTGAAGCGGAGTGTCGTCGGAGTACGCCGCTCGGACCGCGGGCGAGAACCAGCGCAGTACGGATTGAAGGTCCGGGTCCTCGGTCGCGAGGTGGAAGACGAACCGCCGGGCCACGCCTTCGGGAGTGGAGACGTCGATGGCCTCGGGATCGACCGGTGCGACGCTCCGTAGCGCGTCCGAATGCACGCGCCCGCGGTCGGCTGCGGGAGCACCCGCCTCGAGTAGTCGTGAGGCCTCGGGGTAGCGCCGGATCGTGAGCAGGAGCGACCCCGCCGTCTGCAGGGCCTTCCGTCGCGCCTCGGGAGCCTCGGCGATCGCGGGGGCCTGCTCGATCGCGCGTTCCGGTCCGTGAAGGACGGCCGTCACGGCCAGGAGCCACGCGCTCCGGGTGTCGGAAGGCTCCATCGCCCGGGCGAGCGCAACGGCCTCCGGCATTCGCCCCGCACGCGCCAACACGAACAGCTGCAGGCCGTCGGTGGTCCCGGCGCCGAGACGCTCGTTCAGGCGCCGGTATTCGGCGAGCGCGGCGTCGAAGTCGGCGCCCGGGCCGTACCGCTCCCCGTGTCGATCGTGCTCGAGGAGCTTCGCGAGGGCGAGCCCGACCTCGCCGTCGTCGGGGGCAAGCTCGACGGCGCGACGGTACGCCGCGACCGCGGCGTCCCGGTCCCATCCCTCGCCGAACGGCCGACCGAGGGCGTCGTGCTGCAGGGCCCGGCCGAGCGCAGCGTGGGCGCGCGCCGACGCCGGCTCGACGCGCACCGCCTCCCGGGCCTCGCGGATCGCCGCGGTCCCGAGGCCCGCGGCCAGCAGCCCTCGGGAGAGGCGCTCGTGCGGCAAGGCGCGATCCGGACGCGCGCGGGCCTCGTCCCGGAATGCCGCCATCGCCTCCGGGATCTTCCCGGACCCGAGCAGCGTCTCCCCCGGGTGCTCGAAACCGAGCACGACGGCCGCGTCGGGACGACTCGCCCGGAAGGCCTCGCGCGCCGCGTTCACCTCGTCCGCGGTCCACCGCACGCGCGAGACGTCGAGACGGAAATCGACGTCGATCGCCCCGTCGGGACGCGCCGCGAAGGTCCGCTCGAGGACGGCGGGGCCGAGCGCGGTCGTGCCCCCTTCCGGGAGGGGACGCGCGACGAATCCCGCCGGGGGGATCACGCGCCATCGCGCGCGGCCCGACCAGGCGTGCGGAAGCTCGAGGTCGGAACGTCGAGGCGTCGTCTCGTCCACCCCGACCTCGAATCGGAGCATGCCGAACATCTCCGAGGGATCGAGCTCGACCCGGGCGTCGTCGAGGAGGGTCGTCGCCACGCCGGCCCCCGACGCCGCGACGGTCCGTTCGAAGGCGACGGAGAGATCCTCGGGATCCGTGGATTCCACGCGGTCGAGGGTCCCGGCGCGGTACTCGCGTCTCATGTAGTCCGCGAGGACCCGCTTGCGATCGTCCTCGCCGCCCCCGGACACCTCGTCGCGAAACACCTCCTCGAACGCCCCGCGCGGCCGCAGGGTCTCGACGACGGATCCGGCGCCGAGGTCCGCCAACCGGATCTCCCGGATCCATTCGAGCGTGTTGACCGCCGCATCCGCGGTCGGGGTCGTCTCGAGGCCCGTCGTGTCCGGCGACGCGACGAGCACGCGCCGACCCTGGGAGAGCACGGGGAGCTCCCCGATCCGCGCGTGGTCGGCGGTCGCGTCGATCCACAGCGGCGGCGTCCCTCCGACGCGGACCACCACGTGGTCGAACTCGCCCAGCCCAGGGAGGCCCTCCTCGACGTCCGGCGAGCCGCGCGTGGAGACGAGCGCGACGTGAGCCTTCTCGCCGGCCGCGCGGAGCAGCGCGACAAGCAGCGCCGACTTGTCCTTGCAGTCGCCGTACCGCCGCTGGAGGGTCGTCTCCGGGGTCGACGGCACGAGGGACGCCTCGCCGAACTCGACGCCGGTGTAACGGACGTCGCGGTGGAGCCTCGCCACGATCGCGGCGATCTTCGCCTCGCGCGTCTTCGCTCCACGCACGGCCCCGCGGACGAGGTCCCGCACGTCCGCGCCAACGAGCCGCCGCTCGACGACCTCGTGGTAGGCCCGTGCGACGTCCCTCCACGAGCGTCCCGTCGCGACGCGGATCCCCGTGAGCGGGGAGCGATCCTCCGGGACGAACCGCTCGACCTCATCGGGTGGGACGAAACGACCGCGCTCCAGGGTGACGCGCACGAGCCCGTCCGCCTCCTCACGAACCGGTTCCGGGGGCTCGAGCCCGCGGACCCGCCAGTGCGGCTCGTGGCCCGACGGGTACTCCAGGATGACCCGCGCTCGCACGCTCGTAGCGTCGTCGCGGAAGTACACGCTGCGCACCGCGCCCGCCGCGGGGAGCGGATCGCGCTCCCGGACGGTGACCAGCATCTCCACCACGGAGCCGACGCCGACCGCGGGAAGAGGGAACCCGAGACCGCGCGCGTCCCCGTAGAGGAACGGCCCCGACTCGCCGACGACGTATTCGCCGATCGTCGCCGGGTCGAGCCGATGCTCCGCGCCGTCCGCGGTCACGACGCGCGCCGCGATCGAGGGACGGTCCTGGTACCAGGGGGACCAGCTCCATTCCCCCCGGCTCCAGGTGTCGACGGCCTCCGCCCGGCGGATCGTGTAGACGGTGTGGAACGTCCACCGGACACCACCCGTTTGGTCGAAACCGAGCCGGACCGCCTCGAAGAGGACGAGGACCGGCGCGTCTCCGTCGGCGAGCGCCGCGGCGGCCGCGGGCAACTCGGCGGCGGGAGCGACGAACGCCCCGGCGGTCCAGGGTTCGCGCGCCGGATCGGGAGTCGCCGCGACGACCAAGTTCGCCGTGAGGAGGGGCGCGAGCAGGCACCGCAGCGTCATGCGGACTCCGACGGGGCGTGGCCCCATCGTAGCCCACCCCGACCGCACGCCGTCACCGCGTCACGACCACGAACGCCGCCACCGCCCCGAGCGCCATGGCGACGAGCGCCGGCGCAACCCGGACGAGGAGCGGCCTTCCCCCCGCCCACGCCACGATCCCGAGCTTCACGACCATGTTCGTGATGAACGCGACGAGGATCGACAGCAGCGCCTGCCCGGGCTCGAGACTCCCCGCCGCCGCGAGCGTCGAGACGCCCAGCGTCACCGCGTGCACGTCGGCGATGCCGCCGATCGCCGCGGCGACGAGCGCGCCGGCGGGGCCGGCGGACTTCACCGCGAGCGAGGCGAGGAGCAGGAAGGCGCCCAGGCCGGCGGCGAAGCGCGCGGCCTCGCCCAGGTCGAGGGGGCTTTTCATCCCCTCGAGCGGGGACTCGCTCGACGTCGCCCCGCCCCCGCGGCGCAGCAGGGTCGTCGCCGCCGCCGCTCCGAACGCGCCGATGGCGACCGGGGTGCCGATCACCCAGGTGGCCGGCGTCATCATCGCCGGGTTCGCGAGGGCGACGACGAGCAGCTGCGCCGCCGCCGAGGCGACGTTGGCGAGGACGATCGCCGTCGCGAACGACGTGGCGAGCGCGGGCTCGGAGCGCGCGCGCGTCGAGAACGACAACGTCGCCGCCGTCGAGGAGACGAGTCCCGCGAAGAACCCCGACGTCGCCAGCCCCCGACCGGGGCCCAGCCAGCGCACCGCGATGTACCCGCCGAACCCCATCCCCGCGATCAGCACGAACAGGAGCCACAACTTGAACGGGTTGACGAGCCCCCACGGATCCACCGGCCGGTTCGGGAGCAGCGGCAACACGACGAAGGCGATCACGAGGAAGGCGAGCGCGGCGTTCACCTCGCTCGGGGTCAGCTCCTCCCGCGCGAACTCGTGGATCCGCGGCTTCATCGCGAGGACCGCGGCGAGGATGACGCCGAGCATCGCCGTCAACGCGAGCTCGCGGTGCGCGAGGTAGCCGAGCGCGAACGTCGCGACGGCGGCGACCTCGGTCGTGGCGCCGACGCCGCTCTCCCCCCGGCCGCCGAGATAGGCGGCGAGCACGAGGGCCCCGACGAAGGCGGCGAGCACCGCCGCGAGCGCCGGGGCCTGGACGTGGGCCGCGATCGTTCCGAGCAGCGCGAGGAGCGTGAAGGTCCGCGCACCGAGCGCGACGTGCCGCTCGCGGTGGGAGAGCGCGCGCTCGCGCTCGATTCCGATCAGAAGGCCGAGCGCGAGCGAAAGCAGGAACGGCCGTGCGGTCTCGAACACGCGGGTATTATGGCCCCATCCGATGCGAGTCCTCGCCCACCTCGATCCGTGGACGCTCGAAACGCACCTTCTCGATCGCCTCGAGGAGGTGAAGCGGGCGGACTCCCTTGCGCCGGTGCTCCTGATCGTCCCGACGCGGCGCCTCGCCGACCACCTCGCGCGGCGGATCGCGGAACGGATGGGGGCGGCGGTGGGAGTGGAGGTCCTCCATCACCGGGCGCTCGCGGGGGCGATCCTCGAGGCCGCGGGGCACACCCCTCCCGACGCGGCCGATCCGCTCCTGTTGGAGGCCCTCCTCGAGGAGGCGCTTCGCGGGTTGGAGCGCGCGAGCGCGCTCGCCGGGTTCGTCCTCTCGCGCGGCGGCGCGACCACGGGCCTGCTCGGCACCCTCGCCGAGCTGCGCGAGGCCGGGATCCCCCCCGACGCGCTCGAGCCCCTCGCGCGCTCGGACCGGGAGCGCGAGGTCGCGGCGATCTACCGACGGTTCACCGCGCTGCTCGAGGCCGCCAGGGCGCGCGGCCTCGCCGACGACGCCGTGCGCGCCTGCGCGGCGCTTCCCCACGCACGCGCGTACGGCGCGCGGTTCCGCGCGATCTTCCATCACGGCGCCTACGAGCTCGTCGGGATGAACCTCGACCTCGTGCGGGAGCTCGATGCCGACGGGCGCGTCGCGTTCCTGCTCCCCGCGGCGCCGGGGCGCGCGGTCTCCGCGTACGCCGAGTCGTTCGCGCGCCGGTACCTCCTCCGGGAGGGGGAGCGGGTCGAGGGCCTCGACCTCGCGTGGCGCTCCCGGCTGGGGTCCCGTCTCGCCGACCTCTACGACGAGGGGGCGCGACCCTCCCCGCTCGACGACGACGCCTGGTCGATCGCGAACGCCCAGGGGTCGCGAACCGAGCTGCGCTGGGGCCTGCGCTCGAAGGCCGGCGTCGCGGACGGTCCGGCTCCGCGGGACGTCGCGATCACCGCGCGCACGCTCGCGCCCTTCGCCTCCGCGATCGACCGGGCGCTCGACGACGCGCGCTTCCCCTGCGAAGGACCGCCGGGGCGGCCGTTGCGCGCCGACCCGCACGTCGGGGACCTCCTCGCGCTCCTGCGCGTCGTGGCCGACGACTTTCCTCGGCCGGCGACGGCGGAGCTCCTGCGCTCGCCGCGGCTGGCGTGGGACCGCCTCGCTCCCGACGCCGCGCCGGTGCCCGGAACCCTCGCGGAAGGTTGGAGCCGCGAGGCCAGCATCCCCGGCGGATTCGAGGCGTGGACGCGCGACCTCCCGGCGTGGGCCGGGACGCCGCGGACGCACGAGGACGAGGGGGACGACGCCGTCGTCGAACGCCGGGACGCGGCCCGGCGGATCGCCGCCGCCGTGCGCGCCCTCGCGGCCCATGTCGCGGCGGCCACCCGGAGGAGCTGGAGCGGGCACGCCGACGCCGTCGAGGCCCTCGTCGCGAGGGTCTTCGAGCCGGGCGCGGCGCGGGCGGTGGCCGACCTCCTCGCCCCCGTGCTCGGGGCGGCCCGCGCCCGTGAGCGCGTGCTCGGGCAGAAGGCGGCGATCCCGGCACGCGCGTTCGTCCTCTGGCTGGAAGAGGCGGCGGGCGTCGCCCGCGCGAAGGCTCCCGATCGACCCGGAGGCTTCCTTCTCGCCGACGTGATGCAGCTTCGCGGGTGCACGTTCGAGCACGTCCACCTCGCGGGACTCCAGTCCGGCGTCTGGCCGCGCATCCCGCGTGAGGACCCTTATCTCCCGGACGCCTGGCGCACGATCCTGCGGGAGTCGCTCGGACGGCCGCTCTCCGTGAAGTCCGAGGGGGATCGCGAGGAGCACCTGCTCCTCGCGCTGGCCCTGGGCTCGGCGCGCACGTCGTTGGCCCTTTCCTGGACGCGCGCCGACGACGACGGCAAGGCGCGGGTCGCCTCTCCCGCCCTGCGCGAGATCGCGCGCGTGTTGCTCGGCGTTCCGGACGCGAAGGCGCTTCGGCGCCGCGCGCGCGCGGTTCCCTCCCATCCTCGCGAGCAGATCCGCGCCTTCGCCGAGGGGACGGGATTCGTCACGCCCGACGAGGAGCGCCTGCTCGTCGCCCTCGAGGGCGAGGGTGACGCCGCGGGCCGCGCTCCCCTGCTCGCCCGCGCGCCGGAGCTGGCGCCGCATCTCGAGATGCTCGCCGCCACCGAGTCGTTCGCGCCCGGGGACTGCCGGTTCGACGCACGGGTTCCCGCCCCGACCCCGCGTGCCTGGAGCGTGACCTCGCTGGAACGGCTCGGGCGTTGCGCCCTGCAGTTCTTCTTCGCCGACGTCCTGCGCGCCCGGCCGCTCGCCGAGGAGCCGCAGCCGTTCGCCTCGAGCCTGCGCGAGACGGGGGAACGCGTGCACGCGCTGCTCGAGGGCGTGTACGCGCAGCTCGACCGGGAAGGGGCGTTCACCCGCCTCGATCCCGACGCCTTGGCGGCGCGCGGGAGGACGCTCCTCGACGACCTCTGGGAACCGACGTTCGGGGCCGCCGCCGAGCGCACCGCGCGCTCCCTTCCCCTCCTCCACGCGATCGAGACGTCGTCGTGGAGGCAGGCGCTGCGCCGTTTCGTCGAGGAGGATCTCCGGACGCTCGCCGGGGCTTCGAGCGTGCGCCTCGAGCACCTCCTCGAGCGGACCCTCGACCTGGGCGAGGATCGTGTGCTGGTCGCGCGCGGAAAGCTCGATCGCGCCGTCGAGCGCGACGCCACGCGCACGGTCGCGGACTACAAGACCTCGGGCGACCTCGAGGCGCGACTCGACGTCGAGAAGATGCTCACCGGCGAGCGCCTGCAGGTTCCCCTCTACCACCTGCTCGCCGGACGCGCGACGGTCGCGCTGCTCGGCGTGGGCCCCGCGTACGATGCCGACGGCTCGCGCCCCGCCCCCTTCGCCGGGTTCCCGGAGTCGGAGCAGGAAGCCGGGTTCCGCGAGACCCTGCGCGTCCTTTCGGACCTCCCGCGGGCCGGTGTCTTCCCGCTCCGCGAGGGGCGGCATTGCTCGTGGTGCGAGTTCCGTCCCGCCTGCCGCAAGGGGCACCCGCCGACCGCATCGCGGGAGGAGCTCGCCGCCGACGGCACCGCCTACCGCGCGGTCTCGCGCAAGCGGAAGAAAAAGCCGCTGCTGCGCGACGTCGGCGAGGACGAGTCGTGAAGCGCCCGGATCGTCTCCCGGACGCCGGCGACCGCGAGCTCGCGGTGCGCACCTTCGATCGGAACCTCGTCGTCGAGGCGGGAGCGGGAACCGGCAAGACGAGCCTTCTGGTGGAACGCCTCCTGGTCGCGCTCGGCTCCGGCCGTGTCGCGCTCGGCGACGTCGCCGCGATCACCTTCACGGAGAAGGCCGCGGGGGAAATGCGCGAGCGCCTGTCCGACGGACTCGAGACGCTGCGCGCGATCGCCGCGGGGGACGACCTCCGCCCCCCGGACGCGCGGCGGGGGGAGGCGGACCGGGCGTTCGCGTGGCTGCGCGAGGGGCAGGACGTCCCGCCGGACACGATCCGCGACCGCGCACTCGCGGCGCTCGGGGTGGTCGATCGGGCCGTCGTCACGACGGTCCACGGCTTCTGCGCCGAGGTCCTGCGGCGGCACCCGTTCGACGCCGGGGTCTCCCCCGAGTTCGAGGTCGACCGCGGGGAGCGTTTCGCCTCCCTCTTCCCGGAGTCGTGGGAGACGTGGCTCGCGGGGGAGTTCGGCCCGGAAGGGGCGCGCCGCGAGCTCTGGAGCCGGGTCCTCGCGTCCTTCGATCTCGGCACCGTCGAGGCGGCGGCCCGGCAGCTCTCCCGTTCGTCGATCCCCGTCGCCACGCTCGTCGACGTCCCCGCGTGGCCGGACGCGCGAACGCTCTTCGGCGCGGAGGCGACCCGGCTCGTCGGCGTGGGCGAGGCCCTGCTGCGCGCGGCCCCCGCCATGAAGAACAACGCGCGGGAGCTCCTCGACCGGGCGCTGCCCGTGTTGCGCGGCATCGCCGCCCGCGGGCTCGACGCGGACCTCGGGCGCGAGCTGGCCGCGGAGATCTTCGCGAAGGACGTCGCGACCAACAAGTCCATCCCCGTGGAGCTGCACGGGACCTTCGCCACCTTCGCCCGTGGGACGAAGGCGATCCTGCGCCCGCTCGCCCGGGTCGACGACGCGCCGTTGCGGGACCTCGTCGCCGCCGTCTCCCCGTTCGCCCGCCGATTCCGCGAGTCCCTCGTCGGACGGGGGCTCGTCGACTTCGACGGCCTGCTCGTCGCGGCGCGCGATCTCCTGCGCGACGTGCCGGAGGCCCGCGAGGCGCTGCGGCGCCGGTTCACGATGCTGCTCGTCGACGAGTTCCAGGACACCGACCCGATCCAGTACGAGATCGTGTTGTACCTGGGGGAACGTCCCGGGGGGCGGGCGCGCGATCCCTTCGCGGCCGAGCTCGAGCCCGGCCGCGTGTTCATCGTCGGCGACCCCAAGCAGTCGATCTACCGCTTCAGGGGCGCGGACTACGCCGCCTACCGTCGGGCCGTCCGGCGCGTGCTCGAACAGGGCGGCCGGGCGCTGGCCCTCACGGTGAACTTCCGCAGCGTCCGGCGGGTGCTCGCGCCGGTGAACGACCTCTTCGCCGGCGGCGACGGATGGACCGAGAGCGACTGGCAGCCGCCCTATCGCGAGATCGACGCCGTCCGCGAGGAGGCGGGGGGCGGCCCCGCCATCGAGCTGTGGACCGTGCTGGCGCCCGGGACCTCCGCATCCCGCCGGCGCGAGGCGGAAGGGCGCCTGCTCGCCGAGCGCCTTCGCGCGTGGGTCGCGGAACGCAACGCATCGTGGAAGGACGTCTACGTTCTCTTCCGGTCCTTCCACGCGATCGGCGCCTACGCGCGGCCGCTGCGCGAGGCCGGGATCCCCTTCGTGCTCGCCGGCGGCCGGACGTTTCACGAGCGCACCGAGGTCGTCCGGTTCCTCGCGGTGCTCCGGCTGCTCGGCAATCCCGACGATCCCCCCGCGATCCTCGCCTGGCTGCGGTCGCCGGCCGGAGCGGTCCCGGATACCGAGCTCGCCGCGTTCGCGCAGGCGGGAGGCCGGTGGGCACGCGACGCCGCTCCGGATCCTTCGCGATTCCCGGCGCTCGCGCGCGCCTTCGCCGCCTTGCGCCGCCTGCTCGCGGAAACGTGCACGCTCGATCGGGCCGCGGCGATCCGGAAGGCGCTGGAGCTGTCGGACCTCGAGACCCTCGAGGCGTTCGCCTTCGAGGGCCCCCAGCGCGTCGCCAACCTCCGCAAGCTCGCCGCGCGCGCCGAGGATCTCGCCTCGGACGGCACCCGATCGCTCGTGGAGCTCGTCGCGGCGCTCGAGGAGCGGCGGTCCACCGACCCCGAGGGGGAGTCCCCGCTCGCCGACGAGAACACCGACGCGGTCCGCCTCATGACGATCCACGCGGCGAAGGGGCTCGAGGCGCCGATCGTCGTCGTGCCGGACCTCGGCCGCTCCCGGCACGACGGGGTTCGGGAGGACGTGGAGATCGCGACGCTCGCGACCGGGGGCGTGCCGGCGCTCGCCATGAAGGTGGGAGATCGCCTCAATCCCGCGCGGATCGCGATCGACCTCGAGGACGCGCGGCACGGGGAGGCCGAGGACCTCCGCCTGCTCTACGTCGCCCTGACGCGGGCGCGCGACCGGCTCGTCCTGTTCGCCGGCAAGACACGGCACGGAGGCGTCCCCTCCTGGGGCAAGGCCCTCGCCCCGTGGGGGTACGACGTCGCCGCTCCCCCGCCCGGGGACACGACGCTGGCCGGGGGCCGCGTGGAGCACCACTTCCTCGAAACCTCGCCGCCGTCGCGCGAGGGACCGGTCCGCGAGGTCCTCGGCGCGCCCGAGGCCGCGGCGGCTTGCGGGAGGGTCGAGGCCTCGATCGCCGCGCGGACCGGCGCGTTCCTCCGCTCCCCCTCCGCTCTCGCCGGCGAGCCCGACCCGGAATCCGACGACACGTCGCCGCTGCGCCGGGATCTCGCCCGGGCGGTCGGCGTCGCGGTCCACCGTGCCCTCGAGCGGCGCGCCGCGGGGGGGGTGCTCGCCGTGCGCGATACCGACCCCGAGGTCGAACGCGAGGCGCGGGCGATCCTCGAGGGGTTCGAGGACTCCCCCTTCGCGCGTCGCATGGCCGAGGTCGACGTCCTGGCGCGGGAGCTGCCGATCCTGCTGCGCGACGACGCGGGGGTCGTCTGGCGTGGACGCGCCGACCTCGTGGTGAAGGAGCGCGGCGGCGCGATCGCCGTCGTCGACTACAAGACCGACGCCGAGGTCGAGGGCGCCGAGGCGCGTTACCGCGGGCAGATCGCGGTTTACGCGCGCGCCGTCGCCGCGGCGTTGCGCCTCCCCGAGCCGCCTCGGGCCGAGCTTTGGCTGCTCCGTGCCGGTAGGATCGTCCCCGTGGAGCTCGACGCGTGATCCTCGCCGCCGTGTTGCTCGCGTCCGCCGCGATCGCCCCCGCCGAAGGACGCGTCGTCGAAACGCTGCTCGCGGAGCGCGTCCTTCCCGACGGCCGTTTCGACGGCTTCGTCCGCTGGACGGCGCCCGGGCGCCCCTCGCTCGCGCTCGCGCTTTCGGGGGGCGGGGCGCGCGGCATCGCCCACATCGGCGTGGCCGAGGCGATGCAGGAGGACGGCGTCGAGTTCGACGCGATCGCGGGGACCTCGATGGGGGCGCTCATCGGAGGTTTCCTCGCCGCCGGGTACCGTCCGGAGGAGATCCGATCCGCCCTCGAGCGGCGCGACTGGAACGCGATCATCTCGCCGCTCGACCAGAGACGTCGCGTCCTCTCGGAAGTCGAGGACATCCGCGCGGCGGCGGCGCTCGTGTCGTACCGGCGCGTCCCGGGGAGCCCGGCCCAGGTCGGCGCCCTCGTCGAGACCCGCGTGCTCGACCGCGAGCTCAACCGCTATCTGCTGGCCGCGCAACTGGTCTCCGAGGGAGACTTCGACCGCCTGCGTTACCGCTTCCGGGCGATCTCGACCGACATCGTGACCGGACGGGCCGTGATCCCCGCGTCGGGGGATCTCGTGACGGCGATCCGCGGCTCGTTCGCGATCCCGGGGGTCTTCCGTCCGGTCCGCCTCGGAGACGCGCGCCTGGTGGACGGCGGGCTCGTCGAGAACCTCCCGACGGGGACCGCGCGGGCCTTCGGGACCGACGCCGTGTTCGCCGTGGACGTGAGCGAACGGGTCGTGGCAAGGCCGATGCGGGGAACGTTCGACGCGCTCAACCGGTCGATCACGATCCTGACCGCCGCGCAGCAGGAGTCGTCGAGAAAACTCGCCGACGTCACCATCCTCCCCGAGGTCGTGGATTCCTCGCAGGCGGACTTTCGGGAGAGCGTCGCTCCGCTCGTCGAGGTCGGGCGCGCCGGGTATGCCTCCATGCGGGACGCGGTGTGGGAGGCGCTCGAATCGCGGGCGAAGGACCCGTCGAGGATCGCGTGGGACTCGGTCGAGGTCGAGGGGACCGATGCGATCGACGCGACGGAGCTCGCCCGACGGCTGGGCGGCTCCCCGGGATCCGCCACGCGCTTCCGCATCCGGGCGGAGCTCGCCCGCGCGCTGAACCGGAGTCCCGTCGTCGACGGGCGCGCGGAGATCGTCGAGGGAGCGTCGGGGCGCATCCTGCGTTTCGTCTTCGTGCCCGCTGCGGTCGTGCGGAGCGTGTCGCAGACGGGCCCCGAGATCCCGCCCCCCGGGGAGCTCGGCATCGTGCTCCCGATCGGGCAGCCTTTCGCCCTCGAGACGGGCCGGCGTCTGGCCGGCCGCGCCCGCCAGGCCCTCGTGGAGCAGGGACGCGTGCTCCTGTTCGTCGGGCTCGCCACCTGGCGCAACGAGTCCGGCGAGCTCGACGTCGACCTCCGGGAGCTGCCGACCGGGACGATCGACGTGGAGGTGGACGGACCGGTCGACCTCGCGCCGGCGCGGCGCCACTTCCGCGACCTGCAGGGTCGCGCGTTCCGGTTCGACACGTTCGCCGAGCGACTCGAGGAGCTGATCGCGCGCGGCGTGATCGAGGACTGGACGGTGGAGCCGCGCCTCACCGCGGAGGGGCACGTCGACTTCACGCTGCACCTGCGCGGGGAGAACTACTGGGAAGGCGCCGGCGGCGTCGCCTGGAGGGACGCCTACAGCTGGGCCGGGTTCGCCTCGGTCGCCCGGGGGAATCTCCGCAGTCGCGGCGACCGCGCCGAGCTCGCGGGATTCGGCGCCAAGGAGCTGCAGGGAGCCACCCTGCGCTACCGCACCGAGTTCCTGGGGAAGTTCCGCAACCTCGGCTTCGAAGGGGGACTGCTCTTCGCCGAGCTCCAGGCGCCGACGGTGGACGAGCGCCAGCGGATCGTGACCGGGGCGTGGGAGGAAGGGCGCACGCGACAGGTCTGGGCCCACCTGCTCCGTCGCCTGCGCTTCGGGATCGCCGGTCGGCTCGGCATCGATCACGTGGAGGACCGGCTGTTCGAAGGGACGACGGACCCCGAGCTCCGCCGCGACCGGACGATCGTGCGCCTCCAGCTCGGCCTCGACCGGCACGACCGCCTCGTCTTCCCGACCGCGGGCGGCGCCGCGCGCCTGTCGATCGAATCCACCCTCGGCGGGACGACGCTCAACCGGCTCGAGCTCACCGGAGACAAGGTCGTCGCCTTCGGGGAGGAGCATCTCGTCACGTTCACGCTGAGGGGAGGGGTCGGGACGTCGCGGGGCGCGGAGCGCCGGCTCGACTGGTTCGACCCCGGGGGGTATCGCTCCCTCTACGGCTTCATCCCGTACGGCGCCTCGGCGCCGCATTACGCCCGCCTGGGGTTGACCGCCCGGTTGCGGAGCGTGGAGATCGGGCCGCTGGGCGTGTACCTCGAGGTGGGCACCGACGCGGTGAGGGGGGCGGCGCTGCGCGACGCGCTCGGGGATGCGCCCACCCGTCTGGGCTACGGCGTGAGCGCGACCGCCTTCCTTCGCCCGCTCGGCCCGATCACCCTGGGTTATTCGCGCAACGACGAGGGGGCGAACGAGCTCTTCCTCACCCTCGGGTACGACTTCCTGCGCCGTTGACCGCCTTCGGGCCCGACACGTCCGGATGCCCCGCGACGACGAATCGCAGGCGCCGCCGCGCCCAGCCCCCCGCGTAGTCGACTCCGATGCGCGGGGTGCGGCGGACGTCGCGGTCGGCGACCGTCGGCCCGCGCTCGATCCACAACGCGTCCTCGAGCAGGCTCGCGCCGTCGAGCGTGCGGTCGACCCGGAAGGCGCGGCACAGCCGGCCGGGCCCCGACGCCGAGGTCCCGTCGGGGGACGTCGTCGCGCGCAGGAGGATCGCCTGCGGGTCCCCCGCGCCCCCGGTCACGACGTTCAGGCAGTGGTGCATGCCGTAGACGAGGTAGACGTAGGCGACCCCGCCGGCCTCGTACATCGGCCGGTTGCGCGCCGTCGGACCCATCCGCGCGTGGCTCGCGAGGTCGTGCTCGCCGACGTACGCCTCGACCTCGACGATCGTGCCCCGCAGCACCGACCCGCCGTCGATCCTGCGGCAGAGGGTCGCGCCGAGCAGCTCCCGCGCGACGGCGAGCACGTCCCGCCGGTAGAATCGGGCGAGCAGCTTTCCTTCCCCGGAGGTACCCATGGTGCGCCGCATCGTCCTCGCCGCCGCGGTCGTGGCCGCGATCGTCCTGTTCTCCCTCTCCCCCGCCGGCCGCACCGTCGCGGAAGGCGTCCAGAGCGTCTACGTGACCAACTTCCCCGGCACGTTCACGGTCGAGGGCGTCGTGTCCCTCAAGGGGCCGATCCGTTCCGCGCAATTCGTCGGCCGCCGCGACGTCACCGTCCCCCCGGTATCGGCGAAGGACACGCAACGCTGGGTCGAAGGGGGCACGCTCGATCCCGACGGTTTCACGCACATGGTGCTCAGCATGACCGGCCAGATCAAGGGCGAGGTGGTCCGTCCGGGTCTCGTCACCGCGGTGCTCATCCCCGACGAGGACTCGATCGTCCGGGCGTTCGAGGAGAAAGGGCAGCTCCAGTTCGCCTTCGAGGTCAGGTCGCCCGAGGTGTCGTCGGCCTCGCCGTACTTCGCCTCCGACCAGCCGCGCTTCCAGGTGGGTTTCCCGCGGTACCGCGTCTACTTCTACAACACCGCGGAGAAGGCGGTGACGGTCAACCTCTACGCCTACCTCACGAACTGAGCGCGTGTTCGACCCGACCGACGAAGCGACCGCACTCGCCTACGACGACGCGCCCGTGTGGTCGCACCTCGCGGGCGCCCTCCTGCTCGAGCACGTGCCGCTGCGCGCGGGGGCCGCGCTCCTCGACGTCGGGTGCGGCACCGGGTTTCCGCTCCTCGAGATCGCCGCGCGCCTGGGGCCCGGAAGCCGCGCCGCGGGGATCGACCCCTGGAGCGCGGGCGTCCGGCGCGCGCGGTCGAAGGCGGCGGGGCGCGGCCTCGTCGACGTCGAGATCCTCGAGGGGGATGCGTCGGCGATGCCGTTCCCGGACGCCGTCTTCGACCTCGTCGTCTCCAACCTCGGCGTCAACAACTTCGAGGATCCTCACTCCGTCCTCGTCGAGTGCCGGCGCGTGATGAAGCCGGGCGCGACGATCGCGCTCGCGTCCAACGTGCGCGGCCACTTCCGGGAGCTCTACGAGGCGCTCGGCGCGGTCCTGACCGACGACGACGCTCGGCGCGACCTCGCCGATCACGTCGCGAGTCGCCCCGAGGGACAGGACGTCGCCGCCTCGCTCGAGGAGGCGGGGTTCGGCGTCGCGCGCGTGTTGCGTTCCGAAGCGTCGCTGCGGTTCGCCGACGCGCGGGCGCTCCTCGCGCATCCGTTCGTGAAGCTGGCGTTTCTCCCCGCCTGGCTCGAGATCGCGGGCGAGGCCGGGGTCGAGGCGATGGGCGCGGAGCTCGACCGGCGCGCGGGACCGGGGCGGCCGATCCGGCTTTCGGTGCCGCTGGCCTACGTCGAGGGACGGAACGCGGTATAAGAGGGGGCTTTCGGAGGCCCCTTCATGCCCAAGCCCCGCGTCGACGCCGCCGGCGGGTTCGCCGCCCTCGCCTACACGCTGAAGAAGGGGCGCGAGGCGGGCGGCGTGCTGAAGCTGTACACCCGGCTCCGCTCGCGCAACGCCTGCAAGACCTGCGCGTACGGGATGGGCGGGCAGGCGGGCGGGATGGTCAACGAGCATCGCTCGTTCCCCGAGGTCTGCAAGAAGTCGATCCAGGCCCAGGCCGGCGACATGCAGCGGCCGATCCCTCCGGAGTTCTGGGAGCGGCACTCGGTCGAGGACCTTTCGCGCTGGACGTCGATGCAGCTCGAATACGCCGGGCGGCTCACCCGTCCCGTCGCGTGGCGAGAGGGGGACACGCACTTCCGGCCGATCTCCTGGACCGAGGCCCTCGACCGCCTCGCCGCGGATCTCAAGGCCTCGCGCCCCGAGGAGACCTTCTTCTACGGGTCGGGGCGTTCTTCGAACGAAGCGGCCTTCCTGATGCAGGTCTTCGGGCGCGCGTACGGAACCGCGAACATCCACAACTGCTCCTATTACTGCCACCAGGCTTCGGGGGTCGCCCTCTCGCAGATCGTCGGGAGCGGAACGGCGACCCTCGTGCTCGACGATCTCGACCGCGCCGACCTCGCAATCGTCGCCGGGGCGAACCCCGCGTCGAACCACCCCCGTCTCATCGTGAAGCTCGTCGAGCTCCGAAAGCGCGGCGGCGTGGTGATCGTCGTGAACCCGTTGCGCGAGCTCGGCCTCGTTCGCTTCCGCATTCCCTCACAGGTCGGCTCGATGCTCTTCGGCTCGGAGGTGTCGGATCAGTATCTCCAGCCGCACGTCGGCACCGACATCGCCGTCTTCAAGGCGCTCCTCAAGGCGGTGATCGAGCGCGGCGGGATCGATCGGGGCTACGTCGCCGAACACGTCGAGGGGTGGGACGCGGTCGAGGCCGACGCGATCGCGACACCGTGGGAGACGCTCCTCGGAACCTGCGGCCTGACGCGCGAGGCGATCGACCGCGCCGCCGGGGCGATCGTCGACGCGAGGCGCGGGATCTTCCTGTGGGCGATGGGGCTCACCCACCACGAGCACGGCGTGGACAACGTGATCGCGCTCGCGAACCTCGCCCTCGCCCGCGGCTGGGTCGGCCGGGAGGGGTGCGGATTGCTCCCGATCCGCGGCCACTCGAACGTCCAGGGGGTCGGCTCGGTCGGATTCGCGCCCTCCGTCAAGGAGGCGTTCCAGAAGAAGATGGAGGAGGTCTACGGCCTTCCGGCGAATCCCGGAGGCGGCCTCGACACCTATCGCTGCATGGAGGCGGCGCACGACGGGAAGATCCGGGTCGCGGTCCTGCTCGGCGGGAACCTCTTCGGGTCGAACCCCGACCGGCCGTGGGCCGGAGAGGCGCTGCGGCGCATCGGCACGACCGCGTACATCACGACGAAGCTCAACGAAGGACACGTCCACGGCCGCGGGCGCTTCCACGTCCTCCTCCCCGTGCTCGCGCGCGACGAGGAGCGCCAGGCGACGACGCAGGAGAGCATGTTCAACTACGTGCGCCTGTCGGACGGCGGCGCGCCGGTCCCCGAGGGCGAGCTCAAGGGCGAGGTCGAGGCGATCTGCGCGCTCGCCTCGCGGGTCCTGCCGAAAGGACCGTTCGACTTCGAGCGCATGACCGACCACCGGGCGGTGCGCGAGGCGATCGCGAAGGTCGTCCCGGGGTATGCGCCGCTCGGCTCGATCGACGCGACGAAGCGCGAGTTCCAGATCGAGGGGCGCACCTTCCACGCGCCGCGTTTCCCGACCCCGTCGGGGAAGGCACGGACGAGCGTCCCCGCCCTCCCCGCGTTCCGGGTCGGCGCGGGCGAGTTCCGCCTGATGACCCTGCGCTCGGAAGGGCAGTTCAACACGGTCGTCTACGAGGAGCAGGACCTCTACCGCGGCATCGACCGGCGGGACGTCGTCATGATGAACGCGTCGGATGCCGCCCGGCTCGGCATCGCCGAAGGGGATGCCGTCGTCGTTTCGACCGAAACCGGCCGGATGCACGTGACCGCCGCCTTCATCGACCTGCCCCCGGGGAATCTCGCGATGTATTACCCCGAGGCGAACGCCCTGGTGCCGCGGCGGATCGACCCGAAATCCGGCACGCCGGCGTTCAAGTCGATGGCGGCGCGGATCGGGAAGGCCTGATGCCCCGCTTCGATCTCGTCGCCTTCGACGTCGACGGCACGCTCGTCGAGCACCCCGAGGAGAAGACGGTCTGGGAGGTGCTCAACGCGCGCTTCCTGGGCGCCGACGACCTCAACCGCGAGCGGTACGCCGCCTACAAGGCGGGGCGCCTCTCGTACGCCGAGTGGGTGACGCTCGACGTCGGCGGCTGGCGTGACGCGGGGGCGACGCGGGGCTCGATGCTCGAGTCGCTCGGACCGTTGCGGCTCGTCGACGGCGCGCGGGAGTCCCTCGACGCGCTCAAGCGCGAGGGGGTGCGCCTCGCCGTGATCTCGGGAACGCTCGACTTCCTTCTCGACGCGTTGTTCCCCGACCACCCCTTCGACGAGGTCTACTGCAACCGCGTGGTCTTCGACGACGCGGGGCGGATCGACCACTGGCATGCGACTCCGTTCGACATGGGCGGCAAGGCCGTCGCGCTCAGGGCGATCGCCTCCCGCGAGGGGATCCCGCTCGCCCGCTGCGCGTTCGTGGGAGACCACGCGAACGACCTCGACGCCGCGCGCCTCGCGGGGTTCGCGATCGCCTTCAATCCCAAGGACGCGCAGCTCGAGGCGGCGGCGGGTGCGGTCGTGCGGTCGCGCGACCTGAGGGACGTCCTCCCCTACCTGCTCTGACGTCGGCGCGCCGCCGCACGCAGCAACGCCAGCGCGGACTTCGCGTCGACGAGGTCTCCGCGCTCGGCCATGGCGACGGCTTCGTCGAACGGCACCCGTTCGACGGCGAGCACCTCGTCGGGCTGCAGTTCCTGGCGCGTCCGAACGAGGTCGGTCGCGAGGTACAGCCAGATCCTCTCGTCGGTGAACCCCGGGGTCGTCCACAACCAGCCGAGTGGCTCCAGCCGGCCGGGCCGCAGTCCGGTCTCCTCCTCCACCTCCCGCAAAGCGCAGGACTCGGGGGACTCGCCGGGGTCGAGTTTTCCTGCGGGGACCTCGAGCAGCCAGCCCCCCGTGGCGTATCGGTACTGCCGGACGAGGTGGACCGAGCCGTCGGCATCGAGGGGCACGATCGCCGCGGCGCCCGGGTGCCGGATGATCTCGAGGGTGCAGACGTTGCCGTTGGGGAGTCGGACCTCGTCGGCGGAGAGCCGAACGATGCGCCCGGCGTGAAGAAGGCGGGACGAAAGGACCGCTGGGCCGGACATCAGGAACCTCCGGCCGGATCCTACTCCGACGCGCTCAACGGCGGCCGCGACCCCGCCCCCGACCCCTGTTGCGCCCGCGCTCCGGATTCGACACGACGAACCCACTGGCCCCGCTCGCCTGGGCCGGCCCCATCGCATCCACGACCGATTGAATCGTCATGGTCTTGATATGAGGCTTGACGTAGACGTCCTTATGCTTCGAATTAGTTGCATTGTCATTGATCTTCATGCGAGTGACCTCAAGGCACACTTACATGTTTCGTGTGCGGCCTGTTTGTACGTCCACTTCGACTTGATGTGAAGTGAAAAATGAAGTGCATGCATGAACAATGACCGCGTTGATACATATGCGTACAACTTGATATGAACAGTTACGAACAAATCGCCCCGAAATCGGGTCAAACTGCGAGTCGGTGATCTACCTCGACCACAACGCCACCACACCGGTCGCGGCGGAGGTCGTCCAGGCGATCGTGGACGCGTTGACCGGTGCGTGGGGAAACCCCTCCTCGGGGCACGACGCGGGGCGCCGCGCCCGAGCCGTCGTCGAGCGGGCGCGGGAGGAGGTGGCCTCCCTCCTCTGCAGCGCCGCCGACTCCATCGTCTTCACCGGAGGCGGAACGGAGGCCGATCACCTCGCGGTGCTCGGCGTCGCCGAGGCGCTCGAGGCGAAGGGGCGCCACATCGTCTCGTCCGCGATCGAGCACCCCGCGATCGTCGCGCCGCTCGCCCGACTCGAGCGACGGGGGTGGACGGTGAGCCGCGTCGCCCCGGCGCCCGACGGGGCCGTGCGCGCCGAGGACGTGATCGCCGCCTTCCGCGACGACACGACGCTCGTCACGGTGATGCACGCGAACAACGAGACCGGCGCGATCCAGCCCGTCGCCGCGATCGCGCGGGCGGCGCGCGCGCGGGGAATCGTCGTCCACACCGACGCCGCGCAGTCCGTCGGCAAGGTTCCGCTCGACGTGGACGA
>DASVAW010000089.1 GCA_036376135.1 Candidatus Polarisedimenticolaceae bacterium
CCCTTCGAGGCGTGCACGCCGAGGTCGATCCCCTTCTCCTTCATGAACGCGACCGCGCGCGGGTTCACCCGGCCGGAGGGACGGGAGCCGGCGCTGTACGCCTCGGCCCCGACCGCGCGGGCGAACCCCTCGGCCATCTGCGAGCGGCAGGAGTTCTCGACGCAGACGAAGAGCACGCGCGGGCGCGGCTCAGACATGGGCTCCCCTTTCGGCGGGGTCGATCGAGCAGAGGGTCTCGACGGGGATCCGGCGGACCGCCGCGAGCTTCCTCCGGTCCTCGGCGATGGCGGGATCGCGTTTCAGGGCGGAGCGCACGAGCTCCAGCACCGCGCCGGCGTGGGGGTTCCGACCGCCCGCGGCGAGACCGTAGTGGATCCACTTCCCGTCGCGGCGATCCTCGACGAGGTCGGCCTGCTTCAGGATCGAGAGGTGCTTCGAGATCGTCGAGGTCGCCAGACCCAGCACCGCCTGGATCTGGCAGACGCACAACGCGCCGGGCTCGAGGAGCTTGAGGATCCGGGTCCGGGTGGGATCGGCGGCGGCCTTCAGGGCCGTTTCGAAGTCGCGCACGTCGCCTCCGTTCATTTCGACGGATGGCGAAGTGTAGAACGGATCGCCGCGCCGCGCCTCCCCGCACCCCGCCTCAGGGTTCGGAGGGGTTCCCGCACCCGTCGAGCGTTCTCACGCGGAACGCCCGGAAACCCCCGTCGAGGGGCTCGGTGTAGGCGTTCGTGGTCCCGCTCTGCAGGAGCGTCCATTCCGACGGGAACGCGGCGGCGAAACTCGTCGCGCCGTAGACCTCCTGCGCCGCGAGATCGGCGCAGGCCGGGGGGCTCCACGCGAACGTCGCCGACCCCGCGTCCTTGGACCCCGCGACGGAATCCCCCACCCCCGGGCAGGCGACGGCGTCGGCGGCGTCGACCGCCGGGGCGGAGCATTCCTGCACGCCCGCGGTGGCGAGGGGGGTCGCGCAGGCGTTCGTGGCCACGACGCGCCAGGTGTGCGACGCGCCCGGCGACGCGGAGGTGTCCACGAACGACGTGCTCGTGCGAGGGAGCCCCGACCCGACGGTCGTGAAGGGACCCGCGCAACCGTTCGGTCCGTATCGCCGGATCTCGAAGGTCCCGTCCGAAACGCCGGTCCCCCAGCTCGACGGAGTCGGCCAGCTCACCCGCACGCCGGTGCCGCAGACGCTTTCGTCCGTGGCGGCCGACACCCCGGCGAACGCCGGCGTGGTGCATCCCTGCGCGAGGCGGAACGCGCCGCGGCCGTGGGTGAACGAAACGATGCTGCGCGTCGAAGCGTTCGCGACGAGATCGTAAACCGCCACCCGCGGATGGCCGTTCATGAACGACGCCCAGCTCGATCCGCCGTTCGACGAACGGAAGACCCCGAGGTCGGAGCCGGCGTAGACGATCGAGGGCGTTTCGGGATCGACGAGCACGGCGTTCACGGGAGCGTCGGGAAGCCCCGAGGCGATCCCGGTCCAGGTCGGCGCCGCCGACCCGGCGTCGGTGGACTTCCAAAGGTGCGGGGCTCCGAATCCGGCGAGGGCGGCGTAGAGCACCGCCGGGTTCGCGGGATCGAACGCGAGATCGGACACCAGGCGCGTGAAGTTCCCGCCCGAGATCTCCCGCCAGGCGCCCCCCGCGTCCTGGGTGAGCCAGACCTTGCCGTTCTCGAGCCCGACGGCGTAGGTGCCGCACGACGCGTCGGACGGCGCGAACGCGATGCAGGCGATCCGGGCGCCGGAAGGATCGATCGGATCCGGGCCGTTCGACGCCCAGGAACCGGCGGCGTCGATCGTGCGCCACACGTTGTTGCTCCCGGCGACGAGCACCGCGCCGTCGGCGGGACAGCCCGTGAACGGCGCGATGAACGCCGCGAGGTTCGTCCCGCCGTCCGCCAGCCCGTTCATCGCGCTCTGGAACGTGAGACCGCCGTCCGTCGTCTTGTAGAGGAGGAGGTACTGCGACGAGGCGTAGAAGGTCGTGTCCGGCGCGGCGGTGTCGAACGCGGAGGAGGCGCCGTCCCCTCCGAAGACGTGGCGCCAGCGGGGACTCACGTCCCGCAGCGGCGTGCCGTTGTCCTGCGTACCGCCGAGGGCGACGTCCGGTCGCGACGGGTGGAGCGACGCGCCGGGGTAGAACTGCGTCAGCTCGAGGTTCGTGTTGCGCGTCGCCCACGACACGCCGCCGTCGGGGCTGCGCCAGACGCCGCCGTCGTTGCCGACCCAGAGCGCTCCGTCGGCGCCGCGCGCGAAGGCGTGCTGGTCGACGTGGACGTCGTCGGGGCAGGCGTCCTGCCAGCTCGCGCCGCCGTCCGTGGATCGGACGATCGTCGTCCCGCCCAGGATCACCGTGCCGTCGGGTCGGACGATCGCGCGCGCCGAGTAGCCGCACTGGCCGAAGGTGTTCGAGGCGTAGGTACACAGGTCCTGGAAGGAGAAGCCCTGGCACGTCGTCGCGCCGGGTGTGGCGACTTGCGACCAGCTCGTCCCCCCGTTCGTCGTCTTCCAGACCCCGAGGTTGAAGCCGCCGAATGCCTCGAAGGAGGCGTACAGCTCGAGCGCGTTCAACGGATGGACCGCCATCGCGATCCGCCCGAACGTCCCCGAGGCCGGCAGCCCCGTCGTCTGCCGCGTCCACGAGGTGCCTCCGTTCGACGAAGTCCAGATCCCGCTCTCATCGACCCCCGCCCAGAGCCGATTGGGATCGGAGGGCGAGATCAGGAGCTCCCGGGTCGATGTGATGGTGAGGGTCTGAAGCGGGGAGAGGACGCGGCTCCAGCTCGAGCCCCCGTTGGTCGAGCGCCAGACGCCGAGGTTGGAGGTCGGCAGGACCGAGCAGCCGAATCCCGCGGTGCCCGTCGTGTTCGCGGCCCAGAGCGTGGAACCGTTCGCCGGGCTGACGACGATTCGGGCGATGCTCGTGTTCGCGAAGGGGGTCGCCCCGACCTTCGACCACGTCGCCCCGCCGTCGGTGGACTTCAGGATCCCGACGCCGTAGTACGCGTCGCACGACCCGTTCGCCTCCCCCGTCCCGGCGTAGACGATCTGGGGATTCGACGGGTCGATCGCGAGGGCGCCGATGGCCAGGGAATCCTGCGTGTCCGTCAGCGGCGTCCAGGTCGAGCCGCCGTCGGTGGTTTTCCAGACCCCGCCCTGCGCGCCGCCGGCGTAGACGGTGCCCGCCTGCGTGGGGTGCGCCGCGAGAGCGGTCACGCGCCCGCTGAACGACGCCGGACCGGCGGAGATCGGCGACGGGCCGAGCGGGATCCACCGATCGCCGTCGATCGAGTCGGTTGCTTCCCCGAGCAATCCGGACGCGAGGTTCGCCCGCAGCTGCCGCAGCGCCCTCCCGCGGGCGTCGAACGGGATCATCCCGTCGGCCCCGAGGCGGCGAAGGATCTCCCAGCGCTCGCGCTCGGAGATCGTCCTCTCCTCCTCGGCGGGAGCCGCCGCGACCGGTGCGACCGGCTCCGAGGCGAACGCGACTCCCCAACCCGAGGCCAGCACCACTCCCATCGCCTTGCGGCACGACCACGCCATCGGAGCTCCCTCCCGCGCCGCCTATACCCACAGGGGAGGAGGGACGAAGCAGCCGGCGGCGGGTCGGGTGCAGCGTGCAGCGAGTGGTCAGAACCTCCCGGTCAGCGTCAGGCTCGCCGCCCGCCCCGGAGCGGCGACGGCGGTCGGGTCGGCGGTCGCGGGGTAGCTCTTGTCGAGCAGGTTGTCGACGCCCAGACGCGCCTCGAGCCCCGCGCCGAGGCGGACGCCCACCGCGGCGTCGAACGTCGCGTAACCGGGGGTGACCACCTCGACGGGTCCCGGGTCGTCCTTGCGCAGCTGCACGCGACCGCGCGCGCGCCACCAGACGCGGTCGAGGTCCTGCTCCACCGTGGCGACGAACGACACGGGCGGGATGTCCGCCGCGGGAGTTCCGTCGTCGACGATCTCCCCTTCGGCCCACGAGGCGGCCCCCCGCAGGCGGAAACCCGCGGCCAGCGGGAGCTCCGCCTCGAGCTCGAGGCCGCGGAGGTCGGCGCGCGCCCGGTTGCGATAGTAGAAGTTCGTCACGGTCGGATCGGTCGGGTCGGGCTCCCCGTATCGCTCGATGAGGTCGTCGATCCGGTAGGCGTACGCGTACGCGGCGAGGTTGGCCCGCCCGGCCTTCGTGCGGAACACGAGGTCGGCCTGGAGCGTCGACTCGGGCTTCAGGTCGGGGTTCCCCGTGATGAACCCGCGACCGGAGGGACCGCGGAAGAAGCGATCGGACAGGGTCGGATCGCGGAAGCCGCGGGCGAGCTGCAGGGTGACGGACGACGTCGCCGCGACGCGCGCGGACGCCGAGGCGTACCCCGAGAGGACGCCGCGCTCGTCGGAGACGTCGCCGGCGTATCCCCCCTCGTTGCGCACCGCGATGCCGTCGAGACGGGCGCCGCCGGCCAGGGTGAACCGGGAGTCCGCCGGCGCGACCTCGGCCTCCACGTGGAGTCCGAGGTCGTACCGGGAGGCGCGCTCCACGGAGGTCGTGGTCGTGGTGGAGGTGGGAGCTCCCGAGGCGTCGAACGAAAACGTCGTCTCCTCCGAGTTCAGGCCGAAGCGCGAGGAGAAGTCGACGCCCGCGCGCAGGAAGCCGCGCTCGAAGGGGCGCGTCCCGGTGGCGCGGAAGCTCGCGTCGTTCGCGTCGACGTCCGCGCGCTGGATCCGGCGGGTGACGGCGGCGGTTTGCGCGCGGTCGCGATCGGTGACGAGGCGGTAACGCCCGGCGAAGCCCCGCACCTCGACCGTCTCGAACCCCGCGAACCGGCCGGCGTCGAGCCCCACCGTGAAGCGGTCGGAGTCCTCGGTCGGGTAGAACGCTCGCGTCACCGACGAGTCGGTCGCGGGCTTGCCGATGTCGCGGGCACGGTCGACCTGCAGGGCGAACCACAACCGTTTGTCCCCGACCGGCGTGAGCCATCGGACGAGCGCGCCGCGGTCGCGGGCCGACGAGTTCGGCACCTTCCCGTCCGGCGAGTCGTAATCCTGGTAGGAGCGGGCTCGGACCTGCGCGAGCACGGCCCCGTCCCCGGCGGGCACGTTGAGCTCCACGGCCCCCGCGGCGTACGGGAGGCCGGTGGCGGCCGTCGTCTCGAACCGCGCGGCGAAGTCGCCCGGCCGCGGGAGCGGGGTGCGCACGTGGATCACGCCCCCCAGGGCGTCGGAGCCGTAGCCGACGGAGCCCGGCCCGCGGACGACCTCCACGCTCTCGAGGACCGCGGGGTCGAGGAAGGTCGCCGACGGGCCGGCGCGGCGCTCGGCGGTGACCCGCGCGTCGTCGATGAGGATCAGGGTGCGGCCGCGGGCGAGGCCGCGCAGCGCGGGGACGACCGACGCGCCCTCCTCGAGGCGCGACGCGCCCGGGATCTCGGTCAACACGTCGGCGAGGCGCGCGGGGCGGGTCCGCTCCCGGGTCTCCCCCGCGAACAGGGTCGCCGCGGCGGCCGGGGCGCTCGGCGTCGAGGGGGCGACGCCGCCGCGGACGATCACCTCCGCGGTCACGCCGGCGGGCACGGTCAGGGTCCGCGACGCGAGGTCGTTCACGCCGATGACCCCCGCGAGCGTGCCGCGCGGATCGAAGACCGCGAGCTGGAACGGCGGCACGGGACCCGGCTCGATCGCGAACGCCCCGTCGGCGCCGGTCACGGCGGACCCGGTGCGTCCGACGACCTGCACGCGGAATCCCGCCGCGGGCCTGCCGTCGGCATCCACGAGCGTCCAGGGATCGGGAGACGCCGCGTGCACCGCGCACACGCAGAGGGCGAACGCCAGGGCCGGGCGACGCACGGAGTTCTACCTCGTGACGGAGTCGAGCAGCGCTCGGACGCGGGGGAAGGCCTGCTCGATGTCGGCGAGGGAGACGGCTCCGACGGACAGCCGGAACCACCCCGTGTCCTCGGGGAACCCGAACGCCTGGAACGGCACCACCGCCATCCCCGCCTTGTCGAGGAGGAGCTTGCGGATCTGCTCGTTCGTCTCGATCCGCGTGCCGTCGATCCTCCGGCCGACGAGGTCGAGCTGCAGCGACAGGTAGATCGCGCCCTGCGGGTCGATGCACGCGACCGGGTATCCCTCGCGCTTGAGGTCCGAGAATCCGGCGTACAACGCGTCGAGACGCGCCTTCACCCGCGCGTCCATGTCGCGGCGGTACGCCCCGATCGCCTCGGCATCCAGGAGGAACTCGGCGACCGCGACCTGCTCGGGGCGCGGCGCCCACGCGCCGACGTGCCCCAGGAGGTCGCGCATGCGCGCGGTGACCGGAGGCGCCGCGAGGGTCCAGCCCACGCGAAGCCCGGTCGCCGCCAGCGCCTTCGAGATGCCGTCCACCGTGATGACCCAAGGCGCCGATTCGGGAACGAGCGAGACCGGGTGCTCGTGTTTCGCCCCGCCGAAGAGGAGGGAGCCGTAGATCTGGTCGTAGACGAGGAACAGGTGGCGCCGTCCCTCGTGGGTGCGCCGCTCGTTCTCCTCGACGATCGCGGCCGTGATCGTGCGCAGCACCCCGGGGTCCATCACCGTCCCCGACGGGTTCAGCGGCGTGTTGAGCACGAGGAGGTTCGAGTCCTTCAGGTGCGGGCGGATCGTCTCGAGGGTGGGCATCCACCCGTCCTCGGGACGCGCGGGGATCGCGACGCCGCGCGCCGCGGTGAGCCACGCGTAGTGGTTGTTGTTCCAGGACGGGACGGGGTAGGCCGCCTTGTCGCCGGGATCGATCACGCAGCGGAAGGCGCCGTAGAGGATCGGCCGCGCGCCGCCGGCGATCAGCACCGACTCGACGGGGTAGCGGACGCCCCACTCGCGCGCGGAGTAGTCGGCCACCGCCTTGCGGAGCACCAGCATCCCGTCCGACGGCGGGTAATTCGTCTCGCCGTTCGCGAGCGCCCGCCGGATCCCCTCGAGCAACATCGCGGGGATCGGGAACTGCTTCGGATCGAAGTCGCCGACGGTGAGGTTGCAGACGGGCTTCCCCGTCGCGATCAACTCGCGGATCTGTCCGGCGATCTTGAGAATCTCGGAGCCGACGAGTCCGCGCACGCGCTCGGAGAGCGAGGCGTCGAGAACGGCGGCATTTCCGAAGTCCAGCTGCGTCAGGATGTCCTTGGTCATGGCCGGGATTCTATACTCCGGGTCCATGCGCAGCCCCATGACGAAAGCCGTGCTGATCTTCCTCGTGCTCGCCGCGGCGACGGCCGCCGTGCTCGTCCTCGCGGTGCGGGGTCAGCACCGGACCCAATGCGACGTCTGCGTCACCTTCCGCGGCGCGACCGCCTGTCGGCAGGCCGCGGGGGCCACGACCGCCGAAGCCCAGCGCACCGCCCACGAGAATGCCTGCGCGTTCCTCGCCTCGGGGATGACCGACTCGATCGCCTGCCAGAACGTCCTGCCCGCCAGCGTGAAGTGCGACGGGAACTGAGCCGCGTCACGGGGTCCGGCCCCGCCCCGTTCCCCTCGGCATCGCGTACCGGACGGCGGCGCGGAGGACCTCGGTCTCGCGCACCGCGGCCAACGGGTACGCCCTTCTCAGACCCTGAGGAGCCTCGACGTCGAACGGCTCGCCGAGCAGGAACCACCCGTCGTCCGTGAGGACCGTGACCCCCCGCTCCCAACCCGGCTTGCGGCGGGAGGCGAGAACGACCCAGGTCGCCCCTTCGAGCGAGAACCGCTCGGCCGGCAGGAGCAGGTCGGGCGCCTCCTCCCCTTCCAGGTTTTCCCGACGCGTGCGTTCGATCCGCTCCCGACGCCGCTCCCGCCACCGGACGGCGAGACGATGGAGCCCGGTCAGGATCGGGTCTCCGAACGGGTCGTCCAGGAGCGCCGCCACCCCGCGCACGAATCCGCTGAGCACGAGGTAGGTCGCGAGCCGGCCCGACCACGTTCCCAGCGCATACGCCACCGACGAGAACATCGAGAGGAACATCGACGACGTCGTCGCGACCTGGCGACCCGAGCGCGCGGCGTCGAGCATCGCCTCGTTCGCCCCCGACGCAGCCTGCGTCGCGTAGTCGAGGAATCCCAGTCCGCCGAAGACTATTCCGGCGACGACCGTCGCCGCGGCGGAGGCGACGGCGGCGGCCCGGATCGGCACGTGCTCGGACAGCGGCGGCCACGTACGGCGGGGGAGCAGGCTCAGCGCGGCCGCCACCACGAAGCGGAGCATCTAGTTGGCCGGGAAGTTCCTGAAAGCCAGGACCGCGGTCCCCGCGGTGTCGCGCAGCCACGGGGACGCCGGGTTCGTCGAGTACCCGTAGGAGACGGTGGCCCCCGGATCGACCTGCCCTCCGAGCTGGAGGGTGACGACGCTCCCCGAGACGGAGAGGCTCGACACCGAGACGGGGATCGATCCCTGCCGTACCCGGAACAGGCTCGCACCGCCTCCCGTAACGGCGCGATCGAACGTGAGCTCGATCCGCCGCCGGTTCCCGACGATCTGCGCGGACACCAGGCTCGCCGAGGCGTCGATCGGCTCTCCGTAGAGGTGCTCCCTCAGCTCGCTGGCCAGGCGGGCCCCCACGACCTTGTACCCCTCGACGTTGAGGTGGATCGTGTCGGCCCGGGGCTGGTCGACCGCCGCCGTGATGACCGTGTTCGCCGTCGTCTCCGCGACGCGTTTCTGCTGCTCCTGCAGGTCGACCCAGGCCTCGAGGTCCGAGGTGAGCTGGTTCGTCGCGAGCTGCACGATCCCGAACCACAGGTCGGGTGCGTTCAGGTCCTGACGGATCTGCGCGATCAGCTGCTTCAGATTCGTCTCGTAGTCGGTCCGCCCGACGTCCGACTCCCCCTGGTACCAGAGGTAACCCCGGGGCGGGGTGCCGAGCTCCTGCACGAGGCCGCGATGCAGCAGCGAGCCGTAGAGCGTCCCGCGGTTGTCCGGATCGGCCGCGTCGCGTTGCCACTGCGAGAAGAGGTTCGTCCCCCCGAGCGGCCCGGGGATGATCGCGACCGGCATGCCGAGCGTCTGATGGATCTCCTTCGCGAAGCGCAGGAGGATCGTCGCGGCCGGGCTCTCGAACGAGACGAGGTCGACCTGGTCGACGCCGTCGTCCATCGGCTCGACGGCGCGTTTCCACACGTAGTCGTTCCCGAAGAGGTGCACCTCGTCGATCGGCGTCTCCGCCCCGACGAGGCTCCCCGAGTACCCCGACATGTTCGACTGCCCTCCCGCGAGGAAAACTTCGCCGACGCCGATCTCGTCGATCGATCCCGTCGCCAGCACCGCCGCATCGGAAACGCGGACGAGGCGGACCTCGACGTCGTAGTTCCCGCCGGCGGGGACGTCCGACACCGTCAACTCCCCCGCCGCGCCCGAGGGCGCCGCGGCGAGCGTCGCCGCGTGGTCGGCCCAGTCGAACCCGGTCAGCACGGTGCCCGTCTTCGAGACGACGACGCGCGCCTCGACCCGAACCGCCTCGCTCGCGCGGTAGTAGAAACGCACCGGCACGTCCGCGCGGTCGAGCGCATCGCGCTGGAAGACCTTCCAGTCGGTCGCCCCCGAGACGTGTTTGCGCAGGGTGAGCGGAGCGGACGGCACCTCGCGCACGACCGTCACGCGCTTGAACGCGCGCGGGCCGCCGAAGTAGTCGCCGAGGGTGACGTCGAGGCCGCGATACAGGCGGTCGTCGGCGACGGGGAAGCTCGTGAGGTTCTCCCACCCCGCCCCGCCGAGCCGATCGACGAACAGCGTCGAGGTCGTCCCGGGCCCCTTCACCAGCCGCAGCCGCAGGCGGCCGCCGGCGGGGATCGCCGGGCCCTGGATCAACGGGACGTTCTGCCCCAAGCGGTCGTAGTAACGCAGGTCCCCGGCGGAATACAGCTGCAGGATGATGCCGCCCCCCGCGTTCCACCCGTGCGCTCCGTCGGACCAGAGCTCGATCGAGCCGACCTCGGCGGTCTCCTCGAAGTCGAGGTAGACGGTCAGGTCCTGGAACGGTATCCCCGACGACAGGCGATCGAACCGCTCGAACGCGCCGACGCCCGCGAGGTTGAACGAGACCGAGCGGTCGCCGGCGAGGTCCTTCACGGTGAAGGTCTGGTTCGCGGGGCCGACGTGCGTGACCTGCGCCGGACGCGCTCCGACGGCGTCCGACTCGAAGTCGTAGGTGTTCGGGTCGCAGCGATCGCCGACGCCGTTGCCGTCCTGGTCGGCCTGGCTCGCGTTCGCGGTGCCGGGGCAGTTGTCGAGGTTGTCGGCGACGAGGTCGGCGTCGCCGTCGAGGCACGGCTGCGCGTTGGGAGCTCCGAGCGGCCCTTCGCCGTCGGCGTTCACGCCGCTGACGAGGTAGTAGAAGAGGGTCCCGGGCGCGGGGTCCTCCGCGAGGGTCGCCTGCGTGCCCGGCGCGCGGAAGACGCGGCACGACTGGTCGTGCAGGGACGGGCTCGTGCCCCGGTAGACGTTGTGGGCGTCGGCGCCGGATGCGGCGGACCAACCCAGCGTGGTCCCGTCGTCGAAAGCGACGGACGCGACCTCGGCCGGCGGCGCCGCGACGGCGGTGGATGCCGCCAGAGCAAGTAGGAACCGGGTGAATGCGTGCACGAGGCCCCTCGCCACGGTCGTATACGCGCGGCGGGGCGCGCGGGGCAAGGAGTTATTGCATGGGGCGGTTCGGGAGGATCTCGCGCAGGCGAGTCCCGGAGCACAGGATCGTCACCAGCCCGACTCCATGACCCGGGACGGGCGGCGTCCGTCCCGCCGCCATCGCCTACTCCTTCGCGGCTTCCTTCGCGTCGGCGATCTTCTTCTTCTCCTCGTCCACGAGCACCCGCCGGAGCACCTTCCCGACGAGGGTCTTCGGAAGCTCGGTGCGGAAGTCGACCGCCGT
>DASVAW010000090.1 GCA_036376135.1 Candidatus Polarisedimenticolaceae bacterium
AACCATTTTCCGCCCTGCCCCGCAACGGACATCGCGAGTCCGGGCGGAAAATGGTTGCTGTCCCCATTTCCAAATCGTCCGTTGAAGACTCGACCCCTCAAGGAACGCAGTCGTTGGCGGCCTCGACCCGGTAGTAGCGATCGGTCCCGCCCATCGCCCCGCCGGCATCGCGCCAGGTCTTCTCGAACGGCGCGCCGACAAGGGTTCTCTGCGAGAGGTCGGCCCCCGACAACGCGTATACGCGCCACGAGTACGCGATCGCGGGGTCGATCCTCCAGTCGAGCAGGACGTCGTCGCCTTCGCGACGAAGCCGCATCGCCTCGACGACCGGGGGCGCCGGGCAGGGGGCCCCGACCTGGAAGTTGTCGGTCCAGACCCGGTTGCCGAGGACGAGAGACGCACCCACGCTGACCGCCGCATTCGTCAGGGACACTCCGGCGAACGCCCCTCCGGCGAACGTGTCCAGATCGACGACGTCGAGCCGCCGCTCGTCGGCGTAGATCCACAGTTCCTTCGTGGGGAGTCGGAAGCGCACCGCGTAGTTGTGGAAGACGTTGCGGGCGAGCGCGGGTCGGAAGCCGGTGTCGCGTTCGCCGACGCCGACGTTGTAGATCCCGATCTCGATCGCGGCTCCGGCGGGGTGGAAGAAGACCGAGATGCCGTCCGACCTCGCCGTCGTGTCGCGGGCGCCGGCGCTCGTGATCGCGATGCGGCCGTCGGTCTGCACCGCGTCGAGCTGGATCACGTAGTCGTCGCGAAGGCCGTACTCGATGCCGAAGTCCACGCCGCCGCCGGTTTCCGTGATCCCGGAGCGCGACCCCGACCAGTTGCCACGCGGGTCGGGGCTCGCCGGCGTCCAGAAGAGGTTGCCGTCTTTCCGGAAGCTCCACTTCGCACCGGACCAGGCCCTCGCCGGATTCCCGTGGTTCGACTCCACCTCGAGCGCCGCGCCGACCACGGGGAAGGACCCGTCGGCGACGCGCCCGCGCGTCCCTTCGGTCCAGGAGTCGCTGTAGTCGAGCGAACCTACGAGCGTCGACCGGCCCACGTGCACGCCGACACCCGGGAGGTCGCTTCCCGAGAGCCAGTCCTTCATCCCCTGCTCGCCCGCCGAGCCGTCGATCCGGTACGGGTTGCCCGGGCCCCACCACCCACCCCAGTTGTTGGTGACGTCGGCGCCGAACCGGTACAGCCGGCTGAGGTACTGAAGCATGGCGTCGCGCGAGGACTTCTGCGACGTCGCCTCCCACTCGGGAACGCCCCACTCCGGTGTGCCGCGCGCGTCCGCCTCCGTGGCGAGCCGCTCCAGGTCGATCCACTCCGGTGTGGCGGTGTGCCCAGGGCGGGCGTAACCGTTGCCGGCGAGCGAGAACGGGACGAGCCGTCCGTCGCGACGGGTCGGATCGGGTGCGACCCACTCGTCGGGTACTCCCGTGAAGTGCGTCGTGATTCTCTCGCGAGGGATGCCCGCCGCGACCGCGCGCGCAGACCACCAGGCGACGTAGTCGTGCACGACGCGATACATCTGGGAATCGAATTCCTCCCAGTAGGGGACTCCACGGGTCGCCGCTCCCGCCGCGATGTCCGCGTCGCCCAGTCCCTTCGATGCCAGAGCGGCGAAGCCGGTTCGCAGTGGCGAGGCACCGTCGAACTTCGTGTAGTAGCCGGACTCCCAGCCGAGCGCCACCCCCGCGAAGAGATGACCGCGGCCCTCGGCTTCCCACTGTCGCGCGCGGGTCGCGATCGTCGAGAAGACCGCGTCGAGCTTCGGGGCCAGGAGCGCGCGCAGCGACGGGCTCTCGAAGTTGGGCGGCGGGTTCTGCGGGTTGTCGGATCGCCACTCGATGTCGCGACCGGCGCACAGCGTCCCGTCCCACCCGGTCCACTCGGTGATCTCGGGATCCGTGGCCCACTCCAGCGGAGGGAAGTTCCAGTCATCAAAGGTCAGATAAACCGGATACCCAGAGGTCTGCGCCGCGTCGAGCGCAGCCGCGACCTCCGCGACGAGCGCCGCCTGCGGGGTCCTCAGCGTGTAGTGGATCGTCCCCGTGCACGCCATGCGGTCGTCCTGCGGCTGCGGGGGCGCGAAGTCGCGCGTGAAGTCGTCGATGCCGTTGACGATGCAGAGGTACTTGCGCTCGGGAAACCCGCCCGCCGGCATCGCGGGCGGGATCGACAGAAGGACCACCAGAGCGGCAAGCCGACGCACGGCGGGAATGTACGCCGCGCGAAGGGGCCAAGTCTTCAACGAACGTTCGGTAAACGGGGACAGGCACCCATGTCCTCCCGGTCCCGCAACGGGCATCGCGGGACCGGGAGGAAATGGGTGCCTGTCCCTAGTTTCGCTACGGACACCCGTCGCTGGTCACGTGCTGGGTGATCGCGGGGCAGGCAAGCCCCGAGCCCGAATACGTGCGCTCGGTGCCGTCGAGCCGGCGCGCCCAGCTCCCGTCCGTCGAGGCGCCGTCGGTCGCGACCACCAGGAACCACGCGTTCGCCGGGATCGCGACCGTCGCCGAGCCGGTGGGCGGCAGGTTGCAGGCGCCGCCGGTAAACGTCGTGAAGTTCCCCATCGCCCCCCAGTAGACGTTGATCGCCGCGGCGGGGCATTGCGACGGGTCCCAGGTCAACGCGACGCTCGACCCGGATCGAGAGGCGCGCAGCGGTGTCCCCGGGACGGCGCCGCCGTCGGGGACCGGCGGCGGTCCCGCCGCCGCGGTCGTGCAGGCGCCGGGGACCATCGCCGCGCTCACGGAGACGTCGTCGACCCACCAGTTCCCGCCGACGTAGAGGAAATCCCCCGACAGGTGGAACCGCACGCGCACGTCGCCGCCGGCCCAGTTCGCCAGCGAGGCGGTGTAGGTCTGATAGGTGAGGCGGTTGCCCGTGAAGTACGTCGTCGGCGCCTGCGTCGTCGGGCACTGGTTGTAGGCGAAGTCGATGACGTTCGGGTAGTCGGGGGAAAGGGGGATGCGCGTCCAGTTCGAGAAGGTCGGCCCCACGGCGATCTCGGCCTGGCCGAGCGACCCTTCGCGGCCGAGGATCTCGCCGGTCGGGTCGTATTCCAGGTCGTGTTTCGTGGCGAAGGTCAGCACCGGCCCCTGTCCCGGATCGGCGAGCGTGATCGTCGGGGAGGTGAGGTCGGCGCAGACCCCGGCCGAGCTCGCCGCGGCATAGACCCGCGGGCCGGAGGCTCCGCCGGTGCCGGTCGCGAGCCACGGCGAGGGGGTGAAGAACTTCGCGGTTCCCGTATCGCCGGCATCGTCGCTCCACGTGCCTTGCGCCGGCGGGCCGTCGGGAGAGGACGCGACGCGGATCGTGTTCGTCTCCTCGTTCCCGCCGCGGCACGGACCGCCGTTGCCGCTCGAAGCGTCCTCCGCGCGGACGACGTACCAGTAGGTCGTCCCGTGCGCGAGGTCGACGGCGTCGGCGAAGGAGGTCCCCGGAACGCAACGCGCGATCCGGTTCGCGGCGTCGGGGACGAACGAAGCGGAGGTCCCCCGGTAGACGTTGTACCGCGCGTCTCCGACGCAATACGGAGTCGCCGCGTCCCACGCGAGGTTCACCGTGCACGCCGCGGCGCCGGCGCTCGTCGCGGAGCGCACGCCGTGGAACGACGGGGCCAGCGTACAGGCGCCGGTGGGGACGACCGAAGCGCAGGAGGAGCGCGGCGACTCGCAGGCCGCCGACGCGTCGGAGGCGGCGGTCACGTGGTAGGCGTAGGTCACCCCCCCGGACACGGTGGCGTCGAGGTACGAAGTCCCGCTCACCGCCGAGGCCACCGGGACCCAGGGTCCCCCCGGGCACGGGCCGAAGCTCCGGTACACGTTGTACGCCGCGGCTCCCGGTACGGCGGACCAGCTCACGAGCACCTGACCGTCCGCCGGCGTCGAGAGGACCGGCGGCGCCGGCGCCGCCGGCGCCGCGCAGTCCGTCAGCGCGCCGCGCACCACGAGCGCGAACGGCTGCGGCCCCCAGGGGACGTCGAGCCCGCGCACGCGGACGATCCAGCGCCCCGCCTGCGGATTGTCGAACACCAGGCGCTCCTCGACGTTGCGGTCGTCGTGGGGCTCGGAGACGTTCGAGGTCCGGCGCGGAAGCCCCGTGCCCGCGTCGCGCGTCTGGAACCAGACGTTCCCCGACGGATCGACGACCTCGAGCTTCAGCGTGTTGACGCGTGCGACCGCGGCGGAAAGCGCCGCGGGGTAGTCGCTCCACACGAGGGTCGCGCGGAAGGGCGTGGTGCCGGAGACGTCGTAGGCGTGGGCGACGACGCTTCCCGTGAGGATCCCCTCGCGGCGGTCGTCGACGCGCAGCGAGAACGCGCCGCCGGAGAAGGCGAGCGTGCGGTCGAGCTGGATGCGTCCGTAACCCGACTCGAAGTCGGCGGTGGAGGAGGCCGCGGCGTCGAGGAGCGTCGCCTTGATCAGCGCGCCGGTCGGCGTGAACCCCTGCGCGGGGTTGCGCGACCCGGTCGCGTAGAACCCGGTCGCGTAGTACTCGCGCACGAGCGCCGCGAGCCCCGCGACGGTGGGCGTCGACATCGACGAGCCGTCGAGCGAGCACGTCAGGCAGTTGTTGGTGAGGAGGTTCGCGTCCGACGCCGCGGAGACCGTGGCCTCCCCCTGGGCGGCGAGGGTGGGTTTGAGGCGCCCGTCCTCGACCGGCCCCGGGCTCGAGAACATCGAGGGGGCCGACGCGGAGGTGCCGTGCCCGACGGATCCGACGGTGAGCGTGCTCTTCGCGACCGCCGGCGTCCCGACGGCGATCGGAGCGGGGCAGTACAACCCGGCGTTCCCCGCCGCGGTCACGACCAGCAGGTCCGGGTAGGTCCACATCGCGAGATCGGCGTCGCGCGCGAACGAGTCGTACGGCATCGTGCACCCCGGGACGCAGCTGCCGAAGGCGTCGTGGCAGGCGCCGGCCCACGAGTTCGAGTGGATGCGCGCGCCGGTGCGGTAGGCGACGTCGGCGAGGTTCCACAACGTGCCCCCGAGCGTGTTGAGGTAGTCGAGCCCGTCTCCCATCTCCTGGATCACGAGCTTCGCTCCGGGAGCCTGCCCGTCGCCTCCGTTGCGGTTCGGCGTCGAGAAGGCGACGCAGTCGGCGTAGGGGGCGGTGTCCCCGGCGGCGGAGCCCGAGGTGTGGGTGCCGTGCCCGGAGGCCCCGGTGATCGTCGCGGGGCAGGTGTCCTCTTCCCCGGCGGGGCCGCCCGACCAGTTGTAATAGAGGATGTCCTTGCGCCGGGTCGGGGCCGGCGTCGCGAGAGGACACGGCGGCGTCGCGCACGTCGCGATCGGCGGGGGGCCGTTCACCGTGTCGCGGAAGAAGCAGGCGTCGTGGTCCTGCGCCGAGTCGGCGACCGCGATCGTCTGGCCGCAGCCGAAGATCCCGCGCGCGAAGACGGGAGACTCCTGCGGCGAGGGGCCGACGAACGACTGGTGGACCCAGACCGCGTCCTGGTTCATCAGTCGCAGCGGTCTCACGGGTTCGATCGCCTCGACCTCGGGGAGCTCGGCGAGCGTGGGGAGGAGCGACGCCGGCACCTTCGCGACCACGCGCCACGCGCCGTCCTTGCCGGAGGGGGTGGCGGTCACGTCGAGAGGTCCCAGGGCGGCGAGAACGCGCGAGGGAGGCTCGCCCGCTTCGAGGACGACGCGCACGTCGCCGGGGGAGGCGGCGGCGTCGAGGGACGGGTCGATCTTCGATTCGGGCGGGAGCGCGCCGAGCCAAGTCACGAACGGGAGCCGGCGCACGGTGGACTCCGCCGCGGGGGCGAGTCGCAGCCGGTACGCGTGGTCCGGGAGGTACCCGAGGATCTCCGCCCCGGCCCCTTCGAGGGCCGCGCGTTGCTCGAGGCCGAGGGGGCCTCGCGTCGTCGCGACGAGGTAACGCCTCCCCGTTGCCGATTCACGACCCGGCGTCGCCGGCAGCTCGAGCGGGCGGAAGGTGGCCCGGCGCAGCTGGACCTCGGGGGGACGATCGGCCGCGGGGGTGGTCGTGACGGCGATGAGCACAAGGCTCGCCAGCGCTCGGGGCATGGGGGCCTCCGACGTCCGAATATAAGAAGCGGCGCCCGGCGGACCAGGCCCCGTCCCGAACTCCGCTTCCCGAAACGGTAATCGAAGCCGATCGCCGCCGAATCGAGGTCGTCCTCGCGGCGGGGTTGACGCCGCCCCGGTGCCGGGCCAGATTCCACGGCGGTCCCCGCTCCGCCTCCAGGAGCCCGCCTTGATCCGCCCGCCGTTTCCCTGCCTCCACGTCATCAACCGTGACGCGGGGCTCGAACCGGTCTTCCGCGACCCCGACGATGCCCGCGCCTTCCTCCTGCGACTCGGGGAACTTACCCCTCGCTTCGGCGTCGAGGTGCACGCCTACTGCGTCATGGGAAGCCACTACCACGCGCTCCTGCGCGGCCCGGAGTCACGACTGGGTGAGGCGATCCGCCATCTCGAAGGTGCGCGGTTCCGCGAGCGCCACCGCGCGCTCCCCGTGACCGCCGAGCGGCAGCGTCTCGAGGTCACCCGCTACATCCACCTGAACCCGGTCGCGGCGGGGCTGGTGCGCCGGCCCGAGGACTGGCCGTGGTCGAGTTACCGAGGCTATCTCAATCCTCCCGAGGGCCCGCGCTGGCTCGTCACCCGATTCGTGCTGGCGCCGCTCGGCTCGATCGGCGCCCACGCGAAGTACCGCGTCTTCGTCGAGGCGGCGATTTGACACCTGTTTGTTGACCCTGCCGCACGGGGGGGCGGAGACTCCGGGGATGGAACTCCTCGAGAGCTACCCCTCGTTGCGGCACGCTCCCGAGACCCTTCGGAACCGGCTGCGCGAGGAGGGGATCGCCGCCTCGGTCGCCGCGGGACAGGTGGTTTTCGAGCCGGCGGACTTCGCCGTCCATTACCCGTTCCTGCTCGAGGGGACCGCGCGGGTCCTCAAGGTCGGCTCGACCCCCCGCGACACGCTCCTCTACCGGCTTCGCCCCGGCGAGCACTGCCTGCTGTCCTCGTCGGGGCTGCTCGCGCGCTGGCGCTTCGGCGCGAGAGTCGTCGCCGAATCCGACCTGCGCGCCGTCCTCATCTCGGGGAAGCTGTTCCGCACGCTCGTACGGGAGTGTCCCGAATTCGCGCAGTCGGTCTACGTCGCGATCGCGCGCCGCCTCGAGGTCGTCCTGGACCTCGTGGAGCAGGCGCGGTTGTTCAGCCTCGAGCGCCGGGTCGCGGCGTGCGTGCTGGCGCTCGGCCCCGACATTCCGTCGAGCCACCAGGAGCTGGCCGACGACCTCTCCGCTTCCCGCGAGAACGTCAGCCGCGTGCTCGAGGGATTCCAGGCCCGGGGTTGGGTGCGCCTCGGGCGCCGGCGGATCGAGACGATCGACCCGTCGGCGCTCGAAGCGCTCCTGGACCAGAACCCCTAGGGGGTCGTCGCTCCCGCGACGTTCGAGTACCCCGAATCCCCCGAGGCGTTGCGGGCCTTGACGCGGTACCGGTACGCCGTCCGCTTCGCGACCGACGTGTCCCGGAAGGTGGTGGTGTTCGCCCCGAGGGTCGTCCGCACCGCGAAGTTCGTGCAGGACGATCCCGCGCAGCGCTCCACGATGTAGCTCGTCTCGTTCGCGGCGTTGTCCACCCAGGTGAGATCCACGTACGGGACCTTGTTCTTCCCGTTCCCCGTCGATCCCGCGCGCGCCGTGAGGCTCGTCGGCGCGGCCGGAAGCACGCTCAGCGTCGTCGCGGTCGAGGTATTCGACCAGCCCGAGTTCCCCGAGCCGTTGAAGGCGCGGACGCGGTAGGTGTAGGTCGTGCCCGCGGGGAGCCCCGTGTCCCCGTAGTAGTCGATGTTCGAGCCGGTCTGCGCGAGGTCGAGGAAGAGCGAGGGGTTCGCCGAACATGCCGACGCCGTTCCCTGGCAACGCTGCACGAGGAACCCGGTCTCGCTGTTCGCGTTGTCCGTCCAGGTCATGTTGATCCAGTCGGTGGTGAAGGGGACGGTGACGAGGTTCGAGGGGGCCGCGGGCGGGGCGGGCTGGCCGACCGTCACGCTCAGGGAGGCGCTCCCCGCCGCGTTGAATCGGTCGAAGACGGTCAGCGTCACCTGCCACGTTCCCGGCGTGTAGAAGGTGTGGTACGCGGTCGCGCCCCAGTATTCGGCGCCGTCGTCCGAGAACGTCCACCGGAAGTTCCCGATGAACCCGTCGGGGTCGTAGGAGCCCGTCGCGAGGAACGTGACGTCGAGAGGCGCGGCTCCCGACGCGAGGTTGGATGCCGCGAAGGCGACGGGAGGCCGGTTGGGCTCGACCGCCTGGACCAGGACCTCCTGCCAGCTCGCGGCGCCCGCGGCGTCAGTCACCCTCAACGTCGCCACGTACGGGCCGCCGACCGTGTAGGCGTGGCTCGGGTTCGCGGCCGAGGAGGTCGCCCCATCGCCGAAGTCCCAGGCATACGTCGCGATCGTCCCGTCGGGATCGAAGCTCCCCGCGGAGCTGAAGCCGACCGAGATCGGCACGTTCCCTTCCGTCGGGTTCGCGGAGACCATCGCGACCGGCCAGGCGTTGCCGCCGGCCCCGAACAACTCGTACCCGATCCGGTAGTTCACGAACGGCGCTTCCTGCCGCACGATCGAGCCGAGCACGAGCGTCGTCCCGCCGGCCGAAGCCGCCGTCGGGAAGGCCTCCCCGCTCGCGCTGTTCGAGAAGAGGAAGCCCTGCGGATCGAGGACCGACCCGTCCGCGCCGACGCGCATGCCGAAGAGGTCGCCGCGCGCGTCCAGCGCATCGAGGGTGTTCAACGCGACGCGCGCCTTCTGGTCCTGGAAGACGAGGACGAACCGCGCGCCGTCCCAGCAGACGCGGGGCCGGTACTGATTGCCGATCCACGGCGTCACGTTCGCGTACGGCGAGACGGTGCCGTCGGCGAAGATCCGACGGACGAGCAGGTCGTTCTCGACCCCGGAGGTCAGCTCCTGCGACTGCGCCACCAGCGCGACGCTCCCGTTCGACGCGAGGCCGATCGAGAAGATGCCGTTTCCCCCGGCCGTCGAGTAGTAGGCGTGCACGGTGAACTCCGGCGCCTTCACGCCGTTCCCGTCGATGAAGACGCCCGCCGTCGCGGCCATCGGGTCGTCGTGGCTGACGTTGTCCTGGTAGACGACGAGCCAGCGTCCCCCGAGGGTCGTGATCCGAGCGCTCGAGCTGTACGTCCCGAAGATCCCGATCGGCGACGGGTCCGGAAGCGACCCGTCGATGCCGCGCACGCGCCGCGCGATCGGGTTGATGTACTGGCAGGTGTAACCGCAGCGGTAGCCCACCACGAGGAAGTCCGAGCCGAGCGCCTCGACGTCGGGAGGGCCGAAGGCCGTCGTCATCACCGCGATCGGCGCCGGGTCGATCGGCGCGCCGTCGGCGGCGAGGCGGCGTGCGTAGACGGTGTCCTGCGTGGACCACGTGAAGAGGAAGACCGACCCGTTCCAGGCGACGGCCGGGCCCCCGCGAAGGGAGAGGGGGTCGCCGCTCGCCACGACGATCGGCTCGGCGCTCGAGGGATTCCCCGCGGCGTCGAGTTTCTGCGCGAGCATCCGGACCGTGGTGGAGGTCGCGCTGCGATAAGCCACGAGCCAGCCGCCCGCCCCCGCCGCGACGTCGGAGGGACCCTGCGCCGGCGCGCCCGTGGAAAGCGGGCGGTTCGCGCCGGCGACGTTCGACGCGTTGACGTGCGCGGTCCAGGTGTCGTCCTCGCTCGATGCGCTCGCGGTCCACGCGACCTGCAGGCTCCCGTTCCCCGCGCTTGCCGTCGGCCCCGACTCCGGGCCGGAGACGGCGATGCCGCCTGGATCGAGCACCGCTCCGGAGGAGGCGATCCGCGCGACGCGCAGGACGCCGGAGGAAGCCCACGTCGCCTTCCACTGCGATCCGTCCCATACGACGCTCGTGGAGCCGTAGGGGTCGGGGGGGTTCGTGCCGGAGAGCTTCACCCCGGAGCCGTCGAGCTTCTGGCCGTTCGTGCCGATGCGCGAACCCATCACCGCGTTCGTGTAGTCGGGTTGCTGGGCGGTCCACACGGCGTAGAAGCCGCTGCCGTTGGAGGCGAGCGCGGCGAGCGGGGCGGGGGCGAGACCGAAAGGCGCCGCGTCGAGCGGGTTGAGCGCGGCGTCGAAGCGGATCGCCTGCGTCGGGTCGCTCCCGGTCATCGACTCCTCGTACGCGAGGAGGTACACCCCGGCGGCGTAGGCGAGGCGGGTCTGCCCGCGGAGATAGTAGGTCTCGGGGACCAGGATCTTCGCGGCGGGATCGAGCACCGCGCCGGTTCCGGCGATCCGCACGGCGACGAGGTCGCCGCCGGTCTGGCTTCCCTGGCCCGCGACGACCCATCCCGAACCGTCGGAGGCGACCCCCCACGTTCCCGAGACCGGTTTCATCCCCCAGATCGGGATCGGCGCGGCGTCGAGCACGCTTCCCTCGGCGCTCACGCGGACGGCCGCGAGCCCCGTGTCGAAATACCCCGTGCCCCCTTCGGTCGTGGTCTCGAAGACGACGAGCCAGCTCGTCCCGTTCCAGGCGGCGCGAGGGATCTGTTGCGACGCCCGCGCGGCGGTGACCACGAAGGGGACGACCTGCAGCGGCGCCCCCTGCGAGTCGAAGCGCATCGCATAGATGTCGCGGGACGTCTCCCCGTAATACCCGCCGGCGCTGTTCGCGCGGCCGTCGGACCAGACGGCGAGGACGCTGGAGCCGCCCGCGGACAGGGCCGGCGTCACCTGTTCCCGCGCGGCCGGTTGAACGGCCGCATCCCCCGGCAACCAGCGGGACGGGACGCGCGCGGCGGCCGAGCGGACCGAAAGGACACCGATGAGGAGAAGTAACAGAAGAGCGACGGGCGCCTTGGAGCGCATGGTTTACCCCCGATGGAGACGGTTGGGACCTCGAGCCGCACCGTACCCCCCGGGGGAAGACGCGTCAGTGACGCGCGTCACGAACCTATAATCCCTCTCGATGCGCGAACGACCCCGCGATCCGGCCTCCCGGGCGGTCCTCGGCGAAAGCGAGCCTTTCCGCGCCCTGCGCAAACGCCTGGTCGATCGGATCTTCGAGCGGACGACCGAGCGCATCTACGACGCCGGCGAGACGATCATCGGTCAGGGGAAGCCCGCCGACGCCCTGCTGGTCCTGCTCGACGGCGCCGCGCAAGTCGCGGTCCGCGGCCACGACGGCGTGACCCGTCCGATCGCGCACGTCTCCAGCGGCGCGGTCGTCGGTGAGATGTCCCTGCTGACCGACCAGCCGGCGACCGCGAACGTCGTCGCCGTGAGCGACGTCCGCGTGCTCGCACTCAAGGCCTCCGACTTCCAGGCCGTCGCCGGGCCCAATCCCGAGATCGCGATCGTCCTCACGCGCCTGGTCGCCGACCGGCTGGGGGGCGCCGACTACGACGGTCTCGGCGGAAAGGTCCTCGAGGGGTACCGGATCGTCCGCTGCCTGGGGAAAGGCGGAATGGCCGTCGTCTACGAGGCGGAGCGGATCGCCGACGGCGAACGGGTCGCGCTGAAGATGCTCAGCCATCGCCTCGTCTACGACACCGGGGCGGTCTCGCGTTTCGAGCGCGAGGCCGAGATCGTCCAGGGGCTCGTCCACCCGAACGTCGTGCGCCTGATGGGGACCTTCCCCGCCTTCCGCACCGAGTTCCTGGTGATGGAATTCTGCCCGGGCCGGACCCTCTCGGAGGTCCTCGACAAGGAAGGCGCCCTCCCGCTCGACCGGGCGCGTTCGATCGTCGGTCAGGTCGCCACGGCGCTGACGTTCGTCCATGCCGCGGGGGTCGTGCACCGCGACCTCAAGCCGGGAAACGTGATGATCCTCCCGGACGGTCGCGCGAAGCTGATGGACTTCGGCCTCGCGCGCACGCCGCGCGGGATCTCCGACGACACGCTCACGACCGAAGGGGTCGCCCTCGGCACCCCGCGCTACATGGCTCCCGAGCAGATGATGGGGGACGACAGCGGCGCGAGGACCGACGTCTACGCCCTCGCGTGCCTGACGTGGGAGCTCCTGACGGGCAAGGCCCTGTTCGAAGGCAAAACCTTCCGCGAGTTGTACGACGCGAAGAGCGCCTTCGTCGTCCCGCCGCCGGAAGCGATCCTTCCCGGACTCCCGGACGACGTGTACGCGTTCCTCGCCGGCGGGCTCGAGCCCGACGCGGATCGGAGGCTCGCGAGCCTCGACGCCGTCGCGGCCTGGGCCTAGTCGCCGACCTCGACGCCGACCCCGTCGAGTTTCCCGCTTCCCGGATCGAACAGGAACCGCAGCGACACCGAGGCCGCGCGCGTTCCTTTCGCCTTGACCAGGATCCCTTCCCCGCCGGAAGGATCGACGCCCAGCGGCTCGAGCCTGCCGAGGTCCTCCCGCAGCGAGGCCAGGCGCTTCTCGCGTTCCCCGTCGCTGATGCCGGGGCGGGGGACCGCGTAAGCGGCACGGAAGGCGCGCATCGCCTCGAACCCCTCGGCGTTGAAGGCGTCGAGCCACGCGCGAATCACCGGGTCCCTTCCCTCGCTCCCGAGCGGGCGGAGCCTGGCCGGGGTCGCCGACGGGACCGGCACCGACTCGCCGTGCGCGATCCGCGCGAGGGCCTCGGCGGCGCGCCCCCCTCGGATCTTCGAGTCGTTGGTCGAGAGAATCACCACGAGGTCCTCGTCCACGAAGCGCAGGAAATCGGCGTAGAAGATCCCGTTCCCGCCGTTGTGCGCCACGAGGCGACCGCCTCCGGGGGCGTCCATGAGCGCCCAGCCGTATCCGTACCAGGAGTCCTGGGCTCCCTCGCGGACGTGTCGCGCGACCAGCTTCTCCTTCGACTTCGCGGAAAGAACCGCCTCGCCGCGCAACGCGCGGTCCCAGCGGTACAGGTCGTCCACGGTGCTGAGGATCCCGCCGTTGGCGCGCAGCGCCCAGTACGGTCCGTCTTTCGCCCAGGGCTTTTCGGTCGACTTCCCCCAGCGCTCCCCGTCGCGGTAGCCGACGGCGAGGCGTTTCGGGTCCCAGGACGGGAGGCGGTATCCCGTCTCCTTCATCCCGGCGGGAAGGAAGAGGTTCTCGCGCAGGTACGTTTCGTAGGGCTGCCCCGAAGCGATCTCGACGATCGCGCCGAGGAGCGAATATCCCGAGTTCGCGTATTCGTACGCCTCGCCCGGCTTCGTCCTCAGCTTCGACGCCAGCACGCGCTTCACGTAGGCGTCGCGCTCCACCGCCTCGTAGTCCCCCGCGAAGTCGGATTCGAGCCCCGAGGTGTGCGTGAGCAGTTGGTGGATCGTGATCGCGCGCTTGTCCTCGGGGACGCCGGGAAGGTGCTTCGCGATCGGGTCCTCGACCGTGAGCTTCCCCTGCTCCTCGAGCTTCAGGATCGCCGCGGCCGTGAACTGCTTGGTGATGGAGCCCACGGTGAACACGGTGTCCGGTCCGTAGGGGATGCCGTTCTCGCGGTCGGCGAGGGCGTACCCCTTCCGGAGGACGACCTCTCCCTTCCGGGCGACGAGGACCCCCCCCTTGAACCCCGACGCCTGTAACCAGGCGTCGAGCCGTTCCCCCGGATCCCCGGAAACCACGACGGACGACATCAGAACGACCGCGGCCACCATGCTTCACCTCCGGGGGACGGGGGGGACTACGCTCGAACGTCTTGCGTGGACGACAAAGCCCTTCCATCTTTGCAGGGAATGCTCCTCTACCGCGCCGGGCCTCGTGCCCTCGCCCGCCTTCGCCGCGACGGACTGCGCCCGCAGGACGTGCGCGTGCTCGTGGGTCCGGCATCCGGCCCCAAGTGGCTGATCTTCCCCGGAATCGACCGCGTCCTCATGGAGAAGGGGTTCGGTGTCCCCCGGAACGGCGAAGGCCACCGCCTGCTCGTCGGGTCGTCGGCGGGGGCGTGGCGGATGCTCGCCTTCGCCGCGCGGCGGCCGGTCGAGGCGCACGAGCGGCTGGTGGACGGGTACGTGAGCCAGACCTTCCCGATGCCCGTTCGCGCGAAGGACGTCACCCCCGCCTTCCGGAGGATGCTCTCCGAGGTGTTCAGCGACGACGACCTCGCCGCGATCGCCTCCCACCCGAACGCGGACGTCGCCATCCACGTCACCCGCGTCTTCGACCCGTACCCCTGGTCCCTCAGGGCGGCGCAGATCGCCGCGATCGCGATGGGGATCGCGGTGCACCGCGTCTGGACGGGGGCGGTGATGCACATGGCCCGTCGGGTCCTGGCGCACACGCGCCCCGAGCGCTTCGGGGCGGCGTTTCGCGGGACGATCGTCCCGCTGACCCCCGCGGGGATCCGCGAAACGGCGCTCGCGAGCGGCACGATCCCGGTCTACATGCAGCCGATCCGGAACGTGCCGGGTGCGCCGCGAGGGACCTACGTCGACGGCGGCCTCGCCGATTACCACCTCCGCCAGGCCTACACCAGGCCGGGAGACGGGATCACCCTCCTGCCGCACTACCAGGAAGCGGTGCAGTCCTGCTGGTTCGACCGCGCCACCCCGGCGAAGGAGACCTCGAACGGGGCTCTGGCGGACGTCCTCCAGATGTATCCGTCCCCGGCCTGGATCCGGAGCCTCCCGGGAGGCAAGGTCCCCGATCGCGACGACTTCTTCGTCTTCGCGAAGCACCACGGGGAGCGCATCCGCCGATGGAACGAAACGGTCACCCGCTCGGAAGAGCTGGGCGAGCAGCTCCGCCGCGACCTCGAGTCGGGGAATTTCATCGACCGGGTGTCACCGATCGCCCCCCACGCGACTTGATCTGCCGGAACGTCGCCGCGATGATCGCGGACGACGTCGGGAGATCAAGACCATGCCGCACGTCGCCCGGACCGATCCGACCTCCGCCATCCCCGGGCTCGTCGCCGTCGACGGGCGCACCTTTCCGCTGCGCGCGGCTCACCTCGACGCCCGTGCGCAGGGGGGACTCGCCGAGACCCTGCTGACCCAGGAGTACGCGAACCCGTACGCCGAGCCCCTCGAGGTCCTCTACACGATGCCCCTGCCGGCGGACGGCGCGGTCGTCGGCTACGCCTTCCACCTCGGCGAGCGCGTGGTCCGGGGCCGCATCGAGCCGAGGGAGACGGCGCGCGAGGCGTACTTCCGGGCGCTGGAGGAAGGGCGCACCGCGGGGTTGCTCGAGCAGCACCGCGCCGACACCTTCGTGCAGCGCCTCGGGAACCTCCCCCCCGGCGCCGCGTGCACCGTCGAGATCCGCGTCCTCCACCCGCTCGCCTTCGAGCTTCCCTCGCGCTGGGTTTACCGCTTCCCGACCGTCGTCGGCGTCCGTTATCAGGGCGCCCGCGGCCGGGTCCCCGACGCCGGGTCGATCGACGCCCCTCGCGCCGACGTGACGGGCACCGGCGTCCGACTCGGCGGGACGCTGCGCATCGGCGACGGCGAGGGCTCGATCGTCACCCTCGACGAAGGGGCGCTCGACCACGACGTCTTGCGGTCGTGGCCCGCGGGTGAGGCCTCGACCCGCGCCCGCCTCGTCGAGGGACCTGGGCTCGACGGGGACGACGGCCGGTACGCGCTGCTGGTGGTGACGCCGCCGGCCGGGGCCGCTCCCGCCCATCCGCGCGACCTGACGATCCTGCTCGACGCCAGCGGCTCCATGAGCGGTGAGCCGCTCGCCCAGGCCAAGGAGATCGTCGAGTCGGTGCTCCGCTCGCTCGACCCCGCCGACCGCTTCGAGCTGATCGCGTTCGCGACCGAGCCGCGCTCGCTCACCGGGGGGATCGTCGACGCGAGCCCGACGACGGTCGAGCGGGCGTGCCGGCACCTCTCGAAGCTGCGGGCCGACGGCGGCACCGAGATGGGCCGCGCGTTCGAGGCGGCGCTCGCCCCGCTGCGCGCGGAGGCCCAGCGCCAGGTCGTGCTGGTGACCGACGGCGAGATCGGGTTCGAGGGCGAGATCGTGAAGCTCCTGCGGAGTCGGCTGCCCGAGCGCTCGCGCGTGCACGTCGTCGGCGTCGGGTCGTCCCCGAACCGCACGCTGACCCTCGGCGCCTCGCGCGCGGGCCGCGGCGTGGAGATCCTCGTCGGCCGCGGGGACGACCCGCTCGAAGGCGCCCGGCGTCTCGTGGGCGCGACCGCCGCGCCGGTCCTCACCGAGATCCGCGTCATGGGGAGCGGCGTCGTCGGTGTCGCCCCGGCCAGGCCCAGGGACGTCTTCGCCGGCGAGCCGCTGCGGCTGCTCGTGGAGTTGAAGGCCGCCGGCGGGGAGGTCCAGGTACGCGGCCGCCTGGCCGACGGCCCCTGGACCGCGAGCTTCGAGGCGCCCGCCACGCTGCCGGAAGGGATCGCGGGGCTCCCGCTCGGCGCCTTCTTCGGTCGCGAGCAGGCGATCGACCTGGAGGCCGAAGGGGTGAAGGGCGAGCGGATGCGCGCGGTGGGGCTGCGGCACCGCATCGTGACCCACGAAACGAGCCTCGTCGCGATCAGCGAGAACACGACCGTCGATCCCCGCGACCCGCGGCGCGTCGAGAAGCTCGCCGTCGAGCTCCCGGCGGGGGTGTCGGCGGAGGGGGTGGGGTTGGACAGCGGGGACATGTACCGCACGATGGTCCTGGGGTTGGACTCCGATTTCCACCTCGCCGACGAGGTCGAGCCCAGGCATCGGGAACTGGCCGCGGCCGCGCCGAGGCCGCCCGCGTTCGGGGACCGGGTCCGGCGTCTGTTCCGCGGCGGCCAACGCCGTGGGACCCGGATCCTCACGGGCCGTCTCGTGCGGACGGACGGCACGGAGTTCGTCGTGGAGTTCGAGGTGCCCGAGGGAGGCTTCGAGCGCACGGGGGCGGAGACGTTCGTCCTCCGCATCGCCGGGGGAACGCACCGTGCGGTCGTGGTCCCCGAATCGAGCACGCGTCCGGGAATCGGCGTGCCGGGGATGACCGTGCGTCTGGTCCTGCGTCGCATCGACGCGTTGCCGCCGGCGACGGGAGTCCTCCAGCGCGTGGAGATCCAAGGGATTCCCGGCGGCGACGTCGTGATCGAGGTGGAGGTCCCAGGAGCGTGACGCCGATCGACGCACGCTTCGCGGACGTCCGCGAGGGAGACCACGCCGCGTTCGAGGCGTGGCTCTCCCTCGTGGAGCCGTCGCTGCGCGCGAGCCTTCGCACCTTCGCGCGCGGCGTCGACGTCGAGGCGGTGCTGCAGGAAGGGCTGACGCGGATGTGGGTGCTGGCGCCGCGACTCGAGCTCACGGGGGAGAATGCCTCGCTGCGTTACGCGGCGACCCTGGTGCGCAACCTCGCGCGGAACGAAGCGAAGCGACTCGGCATGTTCGTGACCCTCGAGCCCGACCCCGAAGGGCACGCGCCGCCGGAGCCGTTGGTGCCTCCCGGCCCCGTGCCCGATCCCGGCCTGCGTCGCGCGATCGACGAGTGCCTCGAGAAGCTCCCGCCCCAGCCGCGACGCGCGCTCACCGCGCGGCTCGCTTCGGGCGGAGCGATCGCCGACGGCGACCTCGCCGATCGATGTGGGATGTCGACGAACACCTTCCTCCAGAACGTCGTCCGCGCCCGGCGTTCGATGGCGACCTGCCTCGAGGGCAAGGGCGTGCACCTCGCGGGGGTGCGGGCATGACCGATCGCGACGCGCTGCTCGAGGCGACCCTTTCCGCCCATCGCGAGCGCGACGAGGCGGGACGCCCGCGCCCCGCGCCGGCGTGGGCCGACCTGTCGCCCGACGATCGGGCGGCGGCGTTCGAGGCTTCGCTCGTCGCCCGCGCCCTCGAGTCGGGGTGGGACCCTCAGGGGCGAAACGCCACCGTGCGGGTCGTCGCCCGGCGGGTGCTGGGGTTGCGGCAGGGGTAGGGAGGGTCAGGCCAGCCGCGTCGCCATCATCGATCCCTCCCGTCGCGAGCGGCGCACCGCCCGTGATTCCCCGTTTACCTTTCCGACGACCGTTCCGGAACGCGCCCGAGTGGTTCCGGGTTGCCTGCATGCAACCCTTGCGTCGGCCACCCACCGCGCCGAGACTGGGCGGCATGAAACGAGCACTGCTCCTCGCCGTTCTCGCCGTCCTCTCCGCCGGTTGCTACGTGGCCTACGAGCCTCCGGTGACCTCTCCTCCTCCGCGCCCGGCTCCGCCGCCTCCCCCTCCGCCTCCTTCGAGGCCGCCGGTCGCGGTCGAGATCGACTTCTTCTACGGGGCCCTCGACCCGTACGGCGACTGGATCCGCATGGAGCCGTACGGCTGGGTGTGGGCGCCGGCGTCCGTCGATCCGTACTGGCGTCCCTATACCGTCGGGCGCTGGGTCTGGACCGACTGGGGCTGGACCTGGGTCTCCAACGAACGCTGGGGCTGGGCCACCTACCACTACGGCCGCTGGATGCGCGTGCGCCGGCACGGCTGGGTGTGGGTGCCGGGGAACGTCTGGGGACCGGCGTGGGTCGCCTGGCGGCAGGGTCCCGGGGTCGTCGGCTGGGCGCCGCTCCCGCCCGAGGTCGGCTTCCGCGCCGGCGTCGGGCTCGACTACGGCGGCGTCGACATCACCGTCGTCCTCCGCCCCGACTCCTGGTGCTTCGTGGACGACGCGCGAATGGTCGACGGCGACTACCATCGCCACGCCTACCCGGTCGGTCGCAACGCGACGGTGTTCGGGACGACCCGCGACGCCACGCGCGTCCGCGTCGTCGATCGCCGCGTGGTCAACGAAGGGGTCGACCGCGGGGAGATCGAGCGCGTCGCGCGCCGGGCGATCCCCACGCGTCGCGTCGTCGACGAGACGGTCGCCGAAGAGCGGAACGCGCGCATCGATCGGGACGAGGTCCGCGTCTATCGCCCGGAGGTGCGCGAGGGACGTCCGGGCGCCGAGCCTCCGCGGGCGCGTCCCGCTCCGGCGAGGCCGTCGCAGCCGCCCCCCGCCCCCGTGGAGATCCAGCGGGAGGCCGAGCGCCGCGTCGACAGGAAGTGGAACGAGGACTGGCGTCGCCTGCAGGACAAGCAGGACAAGGAGACGCCGCGCCGGCCGGTCGAGCAGCGACGCGAGGAGAACTACACCGCCGCCGAGAACGCGTCGAAGGAGCTCGACGCGGAGAAGGAGCGCGCGAAGCGCCGGGTCGAGCGGGGGAACGCGCAGGGGGCGAGGAAGCCGGCCAAGAAGGACGAGACGCAGGAGTCGAAGAAGGAAGAGAAATAGACGAGACCGTGATCGCGTTCCTCCTCGCCACGGCCCTCGCCTCCGACGTCCCGATCACCGGCCCGCAGGCCGAGGACGCCGCGCGCCGCACGCGTCCGGCGTCGGTTCCGGACGACGACACCCTCGTCGCGGCCGGTGCGGTCGTCGGCGAGGTGCGCGTCACGACGCTCGACATCTTCGACCCGTCGAAGCCGGGGGAGGATCGCGCGATCTTCCGCGCCGCGAACAAGGTCCACCCGCGCACCCGCCCCAACACCGTGCGGCGCCTTCTCCTCTTCGAGCCCGGCGATCGTTACGACCCGGAGCAACTCGCCGAGTCCGAGCGGATCCTCCGCGCGTCGGGGTACCTCTACGACGCGTGGATCCGTCCGATCGGGTGGGACGGAACGCGCGTGGACATCGAGGTCGTCACGCGTGACGTCTGGACCCTCACCCTGGGGATCGGGTACAGCCGGTCGGGGGGAGAGAACCGAACGCGTATCGGGATCGAGGATTCGAACCTTCTCGGCACCGGAAAGGAAGTCACGCTTCGCCGGACCAGCGACGTCGACCGCACGCAGGTCCTCTATCGGTACCGCGACCCGAACATCGCCGGGAAGTGGTGGCGCTTCGAGATCGCCTACGGCGACAACAGCGACGGGCAGTCGCACAGCTTCGATCTCGCGCGGCCGTTCTATTCCCTGGACACCCCGTGGTCGGCCGGAGTCTTCTGGCGGGACGACGACTTCGAGGACGCGTTGTGGGAGGCGGGCGAGGAGTTCGCGAACTTCCGCCACCGGCGGCAGCAGGGCGACCTCTTCGCCGGTTTCTCGCGCGGCCCGCAAGGGGAGCGCGTCGTCCGGTGGACCGGAGGGTACGCGTGGGACCGGGATCGGTTCGCCCCGGTTCCGGACGCGTTCGCCCCCCCGCAGGTCTTCAACGACCGGACCTTCGGGTATCCGTACCTCGAGGTCGAGCAGCTCCCGATCTCCTACGTCCGCGCCCGCGACATCGACCGCGTCGTCCGCACGGAGGACCTGCGGCTCGGGACGGCGCTGTTCGCGCGGCTGGGATGGGCCGCGCCTGCGTTCGGCTCGGAACACGCGGCGGCGATCCTCCGCGGGACCGCGCGTCGGGCGAGCACCCCCGGCGAGGAGCAGCTCCTCGTGATGGAGGGGCTGGCGGAGGGGCGGTGGCCGGAAGGGGGCGTCGAGAACGTGCTCGTCGACACGAACCTCCGGTTCTACCGGAGGAACTTCGGACGCCACGCCTTCTATTTCCGCATCGGGGCCGCGGCGGCCGTGAAGCTCGATCCCGACCGGCAGCTGTTGATCGGCGGGGACAGCGGGCTGCGCGGCTACCCGCTCCGTTTCCAGAGCGGCGACCGCCGCCTGCTCGTCACCGTCGAGCAGCGTTTCTACACGGATTGGCACGTCCTCAAGCTCCTGTACGTCGGCGCGGCGGTGTTCGCCGACGTCGGGCGCGCGTGGTACGCGGGGCGACAGGACCTCGACCGGCCCTGGCTGAAGGACGTCGGCGTGGGGCTGCGCGTCGGATCGAGCCGCTCGGCGAAAGGGGCGATGGTGCACATCGACCTCTCATGGGCGATCGACGCGCCGCCCGGAATCAGCCGGACGCAGATCACGATCGAGACGCGCGAGAAGTTCTGAGCGCTTGCGCCGGGATTCGACGGGGAGCCGGAAGGCGGGTTGTTCGTCCCCCCCCGCACCGGTCCGAGCGGGTCCCGGTGACGGACTTCATCCTCG
>DASVAW010000091.1 GCA_036376135.1 Candidatus Polarisedimenticolaceae bacterium
GAGATCTGGTCCGGAAAACCGGCCGCGGTCGACGTGGACAGCACGGGACCGTGGCGCCCCTTCCGCTCGAACCTGCGGCGGGCGCAGGCGAGCGGGCCGAACTTCGCGGGGCGCTTCACGCTCGTGCAGTGGAACTGCGGGCTGCGCTGCACGCAGGTCGTGCTGCTCGACACGTCGACGGGAAAACCGGTCGGCGACCTGCTGGCCTCGACGGGGATCCGCTTCCGCCTGGACAGCGAGCTTCTGATCGCCAACCCCCCGGAGTCGATCCCCGCGGGGGACAAGCGGACGAAGACGCGGTACTACCGCTTCACCGCGGGGGCCTTCGAGGAGATCTCCGTCAGCGCGCCGTAGCCTTCACCGCGTCGACGAGCGCCTTCGCGTGGGCCACCGGGACCTCGGGGAGGATCCCGTGTCCCAGGTTGAAGATGTGGCTGCGCGCCGCGCGCCCGCGCTCGACGACCTCGCGCGCCCGCGCCGCGATCGTCTCGGGGGGAGAGAACAACACGCACGGATCGAGATTCCCCTGGAGGACGAAGTCCGGGCCGACCCGTCGCGCCGCCTCGTCGAGGGGGGTGCGCCAGTCGACGCCCAGGACGTCCGCGCCGCACTCCCGGATCGCGTCGAACAGGTGCGCGCCGTCCAGGGCGAAGTAGATCACCGGGACGCCGAGGGGCTTCAGCGACGCGACGACCTCGTTCACGTAAGGGAGCGAGTACTCGCGGTAGTCGTCGTATCCGAGGATCCCGGCCCACGAATCGAAGACCTGGATCGCCTGCGCCCCCGCCTTCACCTGCGCGGCGAGATACCGGACGGTCATCGCCGTGCACTTCTGCAGGAGCAGCCGCGCGGAGTCGGGATCGGAGAAGAGCATCCCCTTGAACTTGTCGAAGTTCTTCGAGCCTTCCCCTTCGACGAGGTACGCGGCGAGGGTCATCGGCGCCGCACCGAAGCCGATCAGGGGCACGCGCCCCGCGAGCTCGCGGCGGAGGATCCGGATCGTCTCGTAGACGTAGGGGAGCCCCTCCTCGGGGTCCGCCACGACCAGCCGCTCGACGTCGGCGCGGGTGCGCACGGGCGGGTCGAGGACCGGGCCGGGGTTGAAGTCCATCCGGATCCCCATCGGCTCGACGGGAACGAGGATGTCGGAGAAGAGGATCGCGGCGTCGACGCCCAGGATGTCGATCGGCTGGATCGTGACCTCGGCGGCGAGCTCGGGGTTCTTGCAGAGGTCGACGAACGATCCCGCCTTCGCGCGCGTGGCCCGGTACTCGGGGAGGTACCGTCCCGCCTGCCGCATGATCCAGATGGGGGGGCGCTCGGTCTTCTCGCCCCGGCACGCTCGAAGGAACAGGTCGCTCACGGGTGCCTCACTAGGCCAGGATCGCCTTGGCGATCGTGTTGAGCTGCATGAAGGTCGTGCCTTCGTAGATCTTCCCGATCTTGCAGTCGCGGTAGTACTTCTCGACCGGGTACTCGTGGGTGTAGCCGTTGCCGCCGTACACCTCGACCGCCGCCGACGCCGACTGCTCGGCGACCTCGGAGGCGAGGAGCTTGGCCATCGCGGCCTCGGTCATGAACGGCTCTCCGGCATCGCGAAGGCGCGCCGCGTTGTAGACGGTGAGGCGCGCGGCGTGGATGCGTGCGGCGAGCCCCGCGAGAAGGTGCTGGACCGCCTGGAACTCCGCGATCGGCCGGCCGAACTGCTGCCGCTCCTTCGCGTAGCGGATGGCGCAGTCGAGCGCTCCCTGCGCGAGGCCGACCATCTGCGCTCCGATCCCGATCCGTCCCTCGTTCAGGGTCTCGATCGCGATCTTGTACCCCTTGCCGATCTCGCCGAGGACGCGGTCGCCGGGGATCCGGCAGCGGTCGAAGACGATCTCGCACGTCGAGGACGCCTTGATCCCGAGCTTGTCCTCGCGCTTGCCGAGCGAGAAGCCGGGATCGCTCCTCTCGACGAGGAAGGCGGTGATCCCCTTGTACCCCTTCGACGGATCCACGGTGGCGAAGACGAGGAACTGCCCCGCCTCGCCCGCGTTCGTGATCCAGAGCTTGTGGCCGTCGAGGACCCATCCGTCGGCGTCCTGCGTCGCGCGGCAGGCGAGCGCGAACGCGTCCGATCCCGAGCCCGCCTCGCTGAGCGCGTAGGAGACGACCGTGTCGGTCGCCGCGCGCCGGAGGAAACGTTCCTTCTGCGCCGGGGTGCCGAGACGGGAGACGGCGTTGTTGAAGAGGGTGTTCTGGACGTCGACGAGCACCCCGACCGCGGCGTCGACCTTCGAGATCTCCTCGACCGCGAGGATCGACTGGAAGAAAGTCCCGCCGGCGCCGCCGTATTCCTCGGGGACGTCGATCCCCATCAGCCCCATCTCGAAGAGTTTGGGGAGGAGGTCGTCGTCGTATCTCCCGGCGGCGTCCATCGCCTGCACGCGCGGGGCGATCTCCCCGGCGGCGAACTCGCGCACGGCGTCGCGGAACAGGGCTTCTTCGTCGGTGATCTGCGTCAGGGCGGGGATGCGGGAATCCATGCCGAACTCCTGCTGCAAAAGAGGGGGATGGTAGCAGCAGGGGTAGGTGTGGAGGGGAAATGGGGACAGCAACCTATTTCGGGAGCTGGGACAGTCCCCGGCTCCCGAAATAGGTTGCTGTCCCCATTTCGCAC
>DASVAW010000092.1 GCA_036376135.1 Candidatus Polarisedimenticolaceae bacterium
CGCGCTCTCCTTGACACTTTCGAAACGCGGTTGCTAGTGTAGCGCCGCCTCTTGGCCGAAGTGGCGGAATTGGTAGACGCGCAAGATTCAGGATCTTGTGGGCGCAAGCCTGTCCGGGTTCGAGTCCCGGCTTCGGCACCAGACGATCATCGCCGCTCGAGCTTGCCCGCCTCGCGCCGCGCGGCCAGCGCACCCGCGTAATCGCCCAACATCTCCCTCGCCTGCGCCAGGTTCGCCCAGGCACGCCACGAGGACGGCTTGACCGTCGCCGCGGCCTCGAACTCGCGCTCGGCCAGCACGAGGTCCCCCGCCGTCGCGGCGAGCGTCCCGGCCAGGTTCCGAACCGCTTCGCTGTCGGGAGCGATCCGCACGGCCTCCTCGAGGCAGCGACGCCCCGTCTGCGCGTCCCCCGAGGACCAGGCGCGCCAGGCCCTGCCGAGCGGGTACCACGCCGCCGCCGTCCTCCCCCAGAAGTCGCCCCGACGCGTCGCCTGTTCGAGAACCGATGCGCCGCGGTAGGCGTCCCACAACGCACCGTCGTCGAAGGGAGCGTCGCCCGTCCGGGCGAGGCGCAGGAACAACCCCCAGGGCCGCGCCTCCCAGGGTTCGGGGAGCGGGAACTCGGGCGGATTGGTGATCACGATCGCGCGCGGCCGGGGCCGCGCGAGCTCGTCGCGGAGGAACGCCGGAAGATCCGGGATCCGCCGCCCGAGGTGGCCGTCCGCATCCACGAGCGTCACGTCGGGACGTTCGCCGCCGAGGTGCTGCAGGTACCACGGGAGGAACCCGTCGTCCCCCTCGAAGACGAGGATGCCGCCGGGGGGGACCGTCGCGAGGATGTCGCGACCGTAGTCGCGCGCCGCGGTGAAGGTGCGACGGTCGAGCGCTCCGAGGTTGGCGACGAAGGGGACGCCCGCCACCAGGAGCGCCGCGGCGAAGCCCGCACGGCGGTCGCGACGATCGACGGCGGCGACGGCGATTCCGGCGGAAACCGCGAGCCCGACGGAGGCGGGAAGCAGGTAGGCGTCCACGTCCTCCACCGCGTAGCGCGCGGCGAACGTGGCCGCCGCCGCGAAGAGGAGCAGCGCCGCTCCCACCAGCCGCCGCGGGTGCGATCCGAACGCGACGCCGGCCGTCGCGGCGAGCGCCACGCCCCCCGCCCCGTCGCTCCACGCCCACGACGCGATCCGCGCCCACGCCGCCGGCCGGAGCAACCCCGCCGCGCCGAGGTCGTTCCCGCGGTACTGGATCGCAGCGGCGTGGGCGAAAAGCGCGCCGAGGGTCTTCGGCTCACCCCAGTTGGCGAGCGGCTCGAGGCGCGATCGCAACAGCAGCGACAGGTAGAACGCGGCGGGAAGGGCCAGCGCGAGGGTCGCCGCGAGTGCGACCGCGCGGGCGCCGAGCGTCCTGCGAGCCGGCCAGCCCAGGACGACCGCCGCGGGGACGGCCAGGACGATCGTCGGATGGTGCGAGAGCCCCAGGCCGAGCGCCCCTCCCGCCGCGAACACCGCCCACGCGCGTTCGGTCGCGGTCGGGGCCGTCCCCAGGCGCCACGCCGCGCCGAGGAACCCGAGGAGAAGGAGGACGTGCAGGGCGTAGACCTCCGCCGTCGTCGCCGCTCCCCAGAACGTCGCCCCGAACGCGAGCGCCGCCGCGCCGCCGAGCGCCGCCGCGGGGGACCCGGTCGCCCGCCGCAACCCCGCGGCGAGCACGCTCACGGCGAGCGCGGCGCAGCAGGCCGACAGGATCGCCACGCGGAACGCCGGCTCGCCGATCGGGGCGGCGAGCGCGCCGCGCGCGAGCATCGTCCACAAGGGGTATCCCGGCGGGTGCGCGACCCCCAGGCACGACGCCGCGACGACGAGCTCCCCGGCGTCGCCGAAGGGGAGCGTCCGGCAGGCGGTCGCCGCGTAGATCGCGAACGCCCCGACCCCCGCGAGCGCCTCGAGCCGCACGCCCCTCAGGCGTACGCCTCCGCGATGCGGCGCAACCCTTCGGACAGGCGCTCCCGCGAGCACGCGAAGCTCAGGCGCACGTGCTCCCGCGAGAGGAAGGCCTCGCCCTGCACGACCGCGACCTTCGCGCGACCGAGCAGGTCGAGCGCCACGTCCTCGGGGGTCTTCAGGGTTTTTCCTCCCACGGTGCGGCCGAACAGCCCGGACACGTTGGGGTAGGCGTAGAACGCCCCGTCGGGCACGGCGCAGCTCACCCCGGGGATCGCGCGCAGCCCCTCGACGGCGATCGAGCGGCGCGCCTCGAACTCCTCGCGCATCGTCGCGACGTCGGCGGAGCACGACGCGAGCGCCGCGACGGCGGCCTCCTGGGCCATCGACGCGGGATGGCTCGTGCTGTGGCTCTGGATCTTCGAGATCTCGGCGGCGACCTCGCGGGGCGCGGCGGCGTAACCCACGCGCCACCCCGTCATCGCGAACGCCTTGCTCATGCCGTTGACGACCACGGTGCGCGCGCGCATCCCGTCGAGAGAGGCGATGCTCACGAACGCCCTCCCGTCGTACAGCAGCTTCTCGTAGATCTCATCGGCGACGACCACGAGTCCGCGCTCGGCCGCGACCCGCGCGATCGCGATCATCTCCGAGCGCTTCGGGCACGCCCCGGTCGGGTTCGACGGGTAGTTGAGGAGCAGCCCCTTGGTGCGCGGGGTCAACGCGCGCTGAAGGTCGTCGGCGCGCAGGTGGAACCCGTCGGACTCGCGGCACTCCACGAAGACGGGCTCCGCGCCCGCGAGGCGGATCTGCTCCGGGTGCGTCGGCCAGCAGGGCGTCGGCACGAGGACTTCGTCGCCGGGGCCGAACAGCGCCATCGAGGCGCAGAACAGGCTCGCCTTCGCCCCCGGGGAGACGACGATCTCGTCCGGGGCGTATTCGAGTCCGTTGTCGGCCAGGAGCTTGGCCGCGATCGCCCGCCGCAGCTCGATCGTTCCCTCGTTGGCCGTGTAGCGCGTGCGGTCCGCGTCGATCGCGCGCTTGCCCGCCTCCTTCGCGGGTCCCGGCGTGGGGAAGTCGGGTTCCCCCACGCTGAAGTCGACGACGTCCTCGCCGCGCGCGCGCAGCTCCCTCGCGAGACCGGCGACGCGGAACGTCGGAGAGGCCTGGACCTTGCGGGTACGTTCGGCGAACACGCTTCCCTCCGCGAGACGGGGCCGGCGGGCCCACCCTACCTCAGCCCCGCGAGTCCCGGCAATCGGTACAATCCCCCGCTCGATCCACCCGGAGGAGGCCCCATGTCCCTGCGCCGATCCACCCTCGCCTTCGTCCTCGTCCTCGGCGGATGCGCCGCCCCGAAGCCGGCCGCGCCGGATCCGAAACCCGAGGCGGAGGCCTTCCTCGACCTCTACACATCGCTTTACGCCGGCGCCTACGCGGTCGCGTCGGAGGCGCAGTGGAAGGCGGTCACCGACGTGACCCCCGAGCACGACGGCGCACGCGTCGCGGCGGGGAAGGCGCTCGCCGCGATCCAGGGCGACCGGGCGGCGATCGAGCGCGCGCGGGCGCTGCTCGAATCGCGCGACGCGCTCGAGCCGCTGCAGGCGCGCCAGCTCGACCGCCTCCTGCTCAACGCCGCCGAATCCCCCGGAACCGTGCCCGAGATCGTGGCGCGACGCGTCGAGGCGGAGGGACGGCAGGCCTCCGCGCTCGACGGGTTCCAGTTCTGCCTCGAGCGGCGCGACGGACGCTGCGTGAAGCCCCTCTCCGCCAACGACATCGACGACATCCTGGATCGCTCGCGAAAGCTCCCCGAGCGCCTTTCGGCGTGGAACGCGAGCAAGGAAACCGGTCCGGCCCTCAAGCCCGGTCTCGTCGAGCTGCAGAAGCTCCGCAACGAGGTCGCCCGCGCGATGGGATACCCGTCGTACTTCGACCTCCAGGTCGCCGATTACGGGATGACCGCCGACGAGATGACGACGATGCTCCAGGGGTTCGTCAACGACGTCCGCCCCCTGTACGGTCAACTCCACTGCTACGCGAAACACGAGCTCGCGGCACGCTACGGGCAACCCGTGCCGAGGAGGATCCCCGCGCACTGGATCAACAACCGCTGGGCGCAGAACTGGGACGGGATCGTCGAGGGAGTCGATCTCAACCCGAAGTTCGAGGGGAAAAGCGCCGAGTGGATCGTGAAGCAGGCGGAGCGCTTCTACGTATCCATGGGTTTCCCCGAGCTCCCCGCGAGCTTCTGGGAGAAGTCCGACCTCTACCCGGTGCCGAGGGACTCCCCACGCAGGAAGAACACCCATGCCTCCGCATGGCACCTCGATCTCGACGCCGACGTCCGCTCGCTGATGTCGGTCCAGCCCAACACGCGCTGGTTCTCGACGGCGCACCACGAGCTCGGCCACGTCTACTACTACATGAGCTACTCGCGTCCCGAGGTCCCGAAGCTCCTTCGGGGCGGCGCCAACCGGGGCTTCCACGAAGGCATCGGCGAGCTCATCTCGATCGCGGCGCTCCAGGTTCCCTACCTGCGCGAGGCGGGGATCCTCGGACCCGAGGAGTCGATCGACCAGGCGCGCTGGCTTCTCGACGAGGCGCTGTCGCAGACGATCCCGTTCCTCCCGTGGGCGGCGGGCACGATGTCGTCGTGGGAACGGGACCTCTACAAGGGCGAGCTCCCGCCCGACCAATGGAACTCCCGCTGGTGGGAGTACGTGGCGAAGTACCAGGGGGTCGAGCCGCCGTCGTCGCGCAGCGAGCAGTTCTGCGACGCCGCGACCAAGACGCACGTCAACGACGACCCCGCGCAGTACTACGACTACGCCGTGGCGACGGTCCTCAAGTACCAGCTCCACGACCACATCGCGAAGCAGATCCTCAAGGTCGACCCGCACCAGGCGAACTACTTCGGACGGAAGGACGTCGGCGATTTCCTGCGCTCGATCCTCGAGAAGGGTCAGACCGAGGACTGGCGGAAGCTCCTCAAGGAGGCGACGGGCGAAGACCTGTCGACGCGGGCCCTGCTCGAGTACTTCGCGCCGCTGAAGGAGTTCCTCGACGAGGCGAACGCAGGGCGGGACTGCTCGATGGAATGAGGGCGCTCAGCCGACGCCGGGCTTGAGGACCACGATCTCGCGCATCTGGTTCCGCTGGAGGTGGATCCCCTGCACGCTCATCCCGAGCAGCGCGCGCTCGATCTCCCGGTTCGGGTGGGTGTAGCGGCGGCGGGGCGGGGCACCGGGCGTCGCCTCCCGCACGATGAGGTCGTCGGCGAGCATCCGGTAGCGCGGCGGGATCTCGAGCTCCTCGGGCGGCTTCTGGTAGGAGAGCAGGAACAGGTGGCCGCCGTCGCGCGTGACCCTCTGGATCTCCTGACCGACCTCCGCGAGCCGGTCGGGGGGGACGAAGTCGAGCGCCTCCCAGGCGAGCACGAGGTGGAACCGGCCCGACGGATGGTGCTCCATCGCGAATCGGGCCGGCTCCTCATACGGTTCCCCGGGGCGGCGCGGGGGCTTGGGGTCCGGGGGTTCGAACGACTCGACGAACAACCTCGCGCCGCGCCCGGCGAAGTAGGTCGCGCTTTCCCCGAACAGCGGGCCGAGGTCGAGGATCTCGGGCTTGGGCTCCTTGAACACACGGGCGAGCAAGCGCGCAAGGCTCGCGCAGGGCTGCCCGGCGGGCGCCGCCGGGGGCGAGGCCTTCCCGCCCGAACCGCGCTCGGGCGCTCGCGTGCCGAATGCCACCCGAACGCCTAGACGGTCGGCTTGCCGATGCCGCCGCCGACCGGCTCGGGCTTCGACGCCGGCATGGCGGGCGCGGGCGAGGGCCGTGCGCCGCTCTTGCCGTCCATGTCGATCGAGCCCTTGAACCGGGCGCCGTCGGCCAGCACGACGCGGGGAGCGAGGATGTCGCCGCGCATCGAGCCGGTCGCCGCCACCTCGACCTTGTCGTCGGCCTGGACGTTGCCGACGATCTCGCCGATCACGAGCACCGTCTTGGCCTGAACCTCCGCCTGGATCCGGCCGTTGGCGCCGATCGTGAGGTTGTGGTCCTTGAGGACGATTTTCCCGTCGACCTTCCCCTCGATGGTGAGGTCCTCGTTGCCGATGACCTCGCCCTTGATCGTGATCGACTGACCGATGTTGACGATCTTCTCCATCGCGTTCCTCCGCCGCGGCCTCGCCTTGGTTTCAGCGGGCCTTGATCTTTTCGATCGACTTGAAGGCCTCGGACCGGACCAGACCCTTCTTGTCGGAGAGCGCCGTCTCCAGGCGCGGAAGGTCGGAGTCGTCCCCGACCTCGCCGAGCGCCATCGCCGCCTCGGCGCGAACGTCCTCGGGCTGCCCCTTGAAGAGCAGGTCCCGGATCCGGTCGAGCGAGGAGCGGTCCCCGCCCCGCGCGAGATTCCACGCGAGGTCGACCGCGACCATCGGATGGTCCTCGACCCCGAGCCGGCGCCGCATCGCCTCGAGCGCCTGCGCGTCCTTGACGTCGATCTTCGACAGGCCGTGCGCGCTGAGGCTGCGCACCTTGTAGTACGGATCGTCCAGCGCCCGGACGAGCGCGGGCATCGTCGTGCGGTCGCCGATGTCGCCGAGCGCGCGGGCCGCGTTCGAGCGGACGAGATCGGATTCCGCCTGGAGGAGCGCCTCGAGCTTCGGGATCGCTTCCTGATGGCGGCGATCCCGGATGACGACGACGACGTGTTGCCGGACGAGCTCGTTCTCGTCGCCCAGCGCGATCGACATCAGCGTGTCGAGGGCTTCCGGCCCGGGGACGTTTCCGAGCGCTCGCGCCGCCGCGATGCGCACGATCCCCTCCGAATCCTCGAGGAGCCTCGCGAGGACCGGGACCGATGCCGGGTCCTTCAGCATGCCCAGCGATTGGGCGGTGGCGATGCGCACGGTCGAGACCGGATCGGCGGCCAACGCGCCGACCGCTTCGGTCGCCTTCTTGTCGCCGATCTGCCCGAGCGACAGCAGGGCCTGCACGCGAACCGCCTCCACCGGGTCGTCGAGTACGGCGATCAACGAGTCGACCGCCGCCACCGCGCGCGCCTCTCCGAGGCGCAGCGCCGCGTCGGCGCGGATCGTCGGATCGTCGTCCGCGAGCTCCTTGTACGAGACTTTGGGACGTCCCGAGCAGCCAACCGACAGCAAGATCGCGGCCAAGGTCAACGCGGCGCCCGCGACGCCGACGCGCGAATGGGGCATGAACGACCTCTTCCGTGGCGACCGGCGCCGCGGAACCCCCTCCGGCTCCAAGGCGCTGGCGCGAACGCCGGATTATACTCCACGGCCGTCCCGCACCCTCCGAACGGAGACGCATGCGCCGGGTCCTGCTCATCGCCGGAATCGTCGGGATCCTCGCCTTTCCGGCCTTCGCCGACGGCGACGACTCCGTGGTCGACCTCAAGGAATGGGCGCGCGGACCGGTGCGCTACCTCATCACCAGGGAGGAGGAACGCGCCTTCAAGAAGCTCGATTCGGACGACGCGCGGGCCTCGTTCGTGGAGCGATTCTGGAGCCGGCGGGACCCCACCCCCGACACGTGGTTCAACGAGTACCGCCAGATGTTCTGGCAGCGGGTGACCGAGGCGAACGAGAAGTTCCTGGACAGTGCCGGTCCCGGATGGAAGACCGACCGGGGAAAGATTTACATCCTCTACGGTCCCCCGGAGCGCACCCAGGAGGACACGAACGCCAACGTCCAGGGCATCGAGCCGACCGCCACCCGGGGGCTGCTCCGGTGGATCTACGAGTCGCGCCCCGGCGGACGAAACGACCTCCCGAACATCGTCGTCGTGCCGTTCGTGAAGACCACGACCGGAGAGTTCAAGCTCTCGGCGGATCCCCGGCTCGCCAGCATCTTCTTCGACCCGCAACTGCTCGCCGACCGGACCTCGCCCAACTCCTGGGACCGTTACCGAGCCGAGAACGCCGGCACGGGAACCCGGCTCGACGTCCTGCTCGACCTCGGCAAGATGCAGGAGGTGCCTCCCCAGGAGCAGGTCCTCCTCGAGCGCGTCGAGACCCGCGAGACCTACGCCCAGCGGCCGCTCGCCGTGCGCCTCGACCGATATCAGCCCGAAGGAACCCCCGGGACGCTCGTGGTCGTGACCCTCGACCTCCCGCCCAGCGACGACGCGCCCGCGCTCGTCGTGCGCTTCACCGCGCGTGACGCCCCGCGGCCGCCGAAGATCCTCGCCGAGGGGGCGTTCCGCATCGAGCGCGGGCCTGAGGGTCGCGTCGCCCAGGGGCGGGTCCCGCTCGAGCCCGGAACGTGGGACGTCCTCGCCCTCGCCGTCGACCCTCGCGAGTCGGCGAACCGCATCTGGAGAGGCTCCATCGCGGTCGCGGCGCCCTCGACGGCCCTGCGCCTGAGTGATCCGGTCCTCGCGTGGCGGGTGGAGCCGCTCGAGTACCGGGGCCTGACCGGCTACGACGCGCCGTACACCTTCGGCGGATTCCGCATCGTGCCGCGCCTGTCCCCCGCCCTCGCGCGCGGCGAGCCGATCCAGGTGTTCCTCGAAGCCTACGGAGGACGCGCCCCTTACGAGGGGACCTTCGCCGTCGAGGGGCGGGAAGACGACGGCCGCTTCACCGCGCTGGGCTCGCCCCAGTCGTTCCGGCAGCCGTCGGGGTCCTTCGCGTGGTCCCTCCCGACGGGACCCCACTGGCCGCTCGGCGAGTACCGCGTTCGGATCGAGGTCGTCGACGCCGATGGAACCCTCGTGCCGGCCGTGGTGCCGTTCCGAATCGAAGCGCGCGAGTGACGCGGACGCCGATCGCGGCGGCGCTCCTCGCGATCGCCGCCGCCGCAGCAGCCGCCGAGCCCGCGCCCCCCTCGTCGTCGGGCGGGCTCGCCTGGTTCGTCTCCGACGACCTCGATCTCGTCGGAACGATGCGTGCGGACGTCCCCTTCGAACCGCTGGGGGGCTTCGAGCCGTTCGTGTCCCTGCAAGCGGTCACCGCGATCGAGAAGTCGGTCGAGACCTTCACCTTCGACGTCCGGGACCTCCCCTACGCCCTGCGCGCGGGAGCACGGCGCGGCGCGTGGACCCTGTTCGCGGGCGTTCGCGGCGTCGAAGGGGTGGACGCGGACGACACGCGCCGGATCACCCTCGTCGGGGCCGCGTGGGAAGCCCCGGGTCGCACCTGGCGGCAGGGGCGCGGATTCCTCGAGGCGCGCGCCGGTCTCGCCGCCGTCGTCGATTCGCGAGGGATCGCGGCGGACGCCGACGTCTCGCTCGAAGCCCGCGCGGGAATCCGCTCCGGCCGACTCGTCTGGGCGCTCGATCTGCGCGTGGACACCCTCCTCGACGGCACCCACGCGCAGACGGACCTCGAGGGCGGACCGCGGCTGGTGTTCCCGTCGGGAGACGCGAGGACGTTCTCGCTTTTCGTGCACGGACTTCGCTCCCGTCATCCGCTCGGCCTGCGCGCGAGCGGCGTGCTCTTCGGGTTCGAAGCCGCGGAGGCCCCGATCCCGGGGGACGCCCCGCGCCCCTCCCCCCCCGACCTCCGGGGCACGATCGCCGCGGGGATCGGGGACGACGCGCACCGCAGCGGGCGCCTCCGGCTGGCCGTGCTCTCCCCCCCCTGGGTCGAACGCTGGCGGGCGATCCTCGACGTCGACGCCAACGTGCTCACCGCGGCCGACACCGGCGAGTTGTACTACCTCTACGACCTCGGCGTGGAGCGTGCCGCCGGACGCTGGGCCGCCGGCGCCTACTTCCATCACCGATCGAACCACGTGCTCGCCGAGGAGAACCCCGTCGGAGTCACCAGCCACAACGTCGCGGAGATCGGCCTCGAGACCTCGGGGTGGACCGGCCCCGCGCGCGCCCGCACCTTCGACACCCGCGTTCGCCTCGGCGCGTTGATCGACTCGTCGTTCGGGGATTCGCGGGGGTGGAACGTCCGTGCCGGCGCGCGCGTCGCGGGGCCCGCGTGGGGCGGCGCGGTCCCCTGGTTTTCCTTCGATCTCGAGGAAGGGGACGCGAGCGCCCGGCGCGCCGCCGCCGGGCTCGGTCTCGCGGGCGGGTTCGAGATCCGGGCCGACTTCGTTCGCGAGGAGCAGTTCTTCGGGAGCGACGATTCGGCCTTCACGCTCGGCGTCGCGGCGTACTTCTAGCGCGGACCGTTCACGGTCGGTAGGCGGGCCGATCCCCGTCGAGCCGGAACACGACGCCGGGGAGGGAGGCGACCCGGGCGGTGCCCCGCCCGAAGTACTCGATCCGCTCGCGCCTCCCGTCTTCGACCTCGACCTCGAGCACCGCGAGCGGCGCTCCGGCCGGGGTCTCCTCGACCCAACCGCGCACCGGCTGGTCCAGGGCCGCCGCGAGGAACTCCGTGATCGAGGCCCCGCGCAGCAGCTCGCCCGAGGGGCTCTTCCACGTCGTCTCCCCCTCGCGCGCGGCGACGAGCTCCCCTTCGGGAGCCCTCCAGGTGAGCTTCGCGACCGTGTAGCGGTTGACCTTGGTCAGCCTCGTCTCGCGCAGCTGCTCGAAGGTGGTCGGGACGCGGTCGAACTTCGACTCCGCGAAACGCATCGCGACGGCGCGATCGTCGCGGGTCGCCCACGCCGTCCCGTCGGGTCCCGCGGGGCCGAGGACGATGCGGCGCACGACGTTTCCCGCGCTCAGCCGGAGATCGATCGCGTCCCGCCCCGAAAGCCCGAGCTTCGGATCCGCCGCATCGGCGGCGTCGTCGATCGGAGCGGACTCGGAGGCCGCCAGGATCTCCAGGATCCGCTCCACCGCCGCATCGGAGGCGGGGAACTCCCGGGGGGACGAGATCCACCATCCGCCGTCCCGCCGCACGAGTCGGAGCTCCGCTCCGTCCCGCAGGACGGTGATCGCGCCGACCTGGCTCCGGGGCAGGCCGAGCAGCCTCCGGTCCCGAAGATCGGCGGTCGTCAGCTGCGCGAGCGCCTGCGCATCCGGAAGCCGGATGAGCAGCACGCCGGGGCGTCCTCCCACGCGCGCGAACAGACCCGTCCCCGTCGGGTCGACGTCGCCGAGCGCGATCTCGGGGAAGTCGCCCCCTTCGAAGCGCAACACGTTCCGGGCGGGCTTCAGCCCGAACTGGTCGAGGTTCGCCTCGTCGGGGATCGATCGGATCACCGTCGCCCGTCGCAGCGCGCCGAACGCCGCGTCGATCCCCTCCGCCGACGCGGGATCCGGGCGCGGCTGCGTGATCCGCCAGCCGGTCTCCCCGCGTTCGAAACGCGTCACGGCGCCGCCTTCCTCGAGGGTGAAGGCGGTCACGCGACGGTCGTCGAAGGCGACGAGCTGGCTGTCGAGCCGAAGCTCGCGGATCTCCCCCTTCTCGCGGCGCCCGAGCCACAGCATCAGCGCCACCACGCCGACGAGGGCCAGTGCCGCGAGGAGGAGCCGTCGCGCCAACGTCAGCGCCCCCGGCGACCGAGGAAGACGATGAAGCCGAGGAGGAGCACGCCGGCGGCCGGTCCGAGGAACGCCGCCCACATCCCCGGCACCTGCCCGCGCGTGATCGCGAAGACCTGGCCCTCGAGGGGCTGCCGGCGGATGCTGATGAGGCCCTCCGCCTGCGCGAGCCAGCCGACCATGTTGAGGAAGAGGTTCCGGTTCGCCTGCTCCGCGAGGTACGCGTTCGAGGCGAACTGCGCGTCGCCCACCGCGACGACGCGGATCTCGCGGTCGACGCCTCCCGTCCCGGTCAGCCGTTTCCAGGAGGCGGCGGCGAAGTCGAACGGTCCCTGCTCCCGCCGGCCGTCGGGGGTCAGGGCCACGGCCTGCTGGGTCGAGGAGACGATCGCGTCGTGGAAGACCAACGGGTCGCCCGGCTCGAAGTGGACGACCGCCGCGACCGTGGGAAACGCGCTCGGGAGGTTCCCCTGGAAGCCGCGCACGATCGGATGCCGCGAATACCCCGTGGCCCGCACGAACTCCGGGTTCCCCTGGATCTGCGCGCCTCCGAGCTCGAGGACGCGGTCGGCCGTCACGCGAAGGCCGTAGCGGCCGATCGACTCGTTGAGACCGTGGTCCTCGCCGGGCTCCACCATGCACAGCAGCCGGCCCCCCCGCTCGAGCCAGGCGTCGAGGACCGCCCGGTCGGCGGCGGGGATCGGGAGGTTGGGCCCCGCGACGACGAGCACCGTCACGGTGTCCGGGATCCCCTCGGACAGCCGGAGCGCGCGGACGTCGTAGTACTCCTGCCGGAGCGCCTCGACCGCCCTGGCGAAGCCCAGGTCCCCGCTCGACTCCGGATCGAGCTCCCCGTAGCCGCGCAGGATCCCGACGAGGCGAGGCCGGTCCGAGCCGACCTCGAGCAGGGCGTTGGTGACCTCGGCCTCGCCGTTCCCGCGGAACACGAGACGCCGATCGCCGCGCACCGCGACCGACAGCCCCGCGCGCGTCGCCCCCGCCTGGTCGTGCTTCACGCCGAGCTCGCGCACCTTCCCCGGCTGTGCGACGGGGTCGATGAACTCGAACTTCACGCGCGTCGAGCGCTGCCGGTACAGCTCGAGCAGGTCGCGGTACGCCTCGTAGGCCGGGTGGCTGTCGGGGTAGAGCGCGTAGACGGTGACGGTCTCGCCCAGGCCGTCGAGCGCCGACACCGTCATCGGGCTGAGCACGTTCGTTCCCTGGGAGCTGAGGTCCCACCGCACGCCCAGGCGGAACGAGACGAGGATCGCCACGACGACGACGCCGACGACGAGCGCCGCGTAGGCGAGGCTGCCGGCGCCGCGTTTCGCCGCGCGCGCGTGGTCCACCCCGTCGCGGGCGGTGAGCTCGTCGCGGTTGCGGACCCCCACCGTCACCTCCAGCGGGTCGAGTCGAGCACGCGCCCGCTCAGGAACAGGAACACGAAGATGAACGCGATCCACAGGAAGACGAAGTGGGAGTCGATCGCGCCCCGGCCGGCGACGCGCAGCCCCTTGGTCGCCGCGAAGGCCCCGACGACGAGGTCGACCGGCGGCCCGGCGAGGTTCGAGACGCGCTCGAGCAGGTACATCGGGACCACGATCGCGTAGGTCAGGACCAGCGCCACGAACTGGCTCTCGGTGAGCGCCGATGCGAACAGCCCGATCGCCAGGAGCAGGCAGCCGTGGAGGAACAGCCCGAGGTAGGTCGCCGCGAGGGCTCCCCACTCCGGGTCGGCCTGGAAGCTCAGCCACGCGAACATGGGGAGGGTCGCGAGGAGGATGAGCACGTAGATGCCGACCGTGCCGAGGAACTTGCCGAGCACGATCTGGGCGCTGGTCAGGGGCGAGGTGAACAACAGCTCTGCCGTCCCCTGCTTTCGCTCCTCGCTCAGCAGTCGCATCGACAGACCCGGGAGCGACAGCATCATCGCGAGGTGCGAGGCCGTCGCGAACCCGAGCTTGCCGCCCACGAGGTTGGTGCGGATCGTCGAGCCCATCTCGTCGAGGAGCATCGCCGGCGTCGCCATGTAGCGGCGGATCGCGATGTAGAACACGACGCCGACGATGAGCAGGAACATCGCCATGAACGCGTACGCGATCGGCGACACGAAGTACGCCTGGATCTCGCGACGGGTGATCGCCCAGATCGATCTCACGCGGCCGGCTCCTTTTCCTCGGTCACGAGCTTGAGGAAGATCTCCTCGAGGCTCGCCGTCATCCTCGCGAGCTCGACCACCCCCGCCCCCGCGGAGGCCGCCGCCGCGGCGAGCGCCTCGCGGGCGTCGTCCCCCGATTCGACGCGCGCGAGGAAGGTCCGGTCCGCCTCCCGCGTGACCTCCGCGACCCCGGCCGCCCCGCGCAGCCGCCCCTCGAGACCTTCGACCTCGCGCGCGGTGCGCAGGCGCACGGTCTGGAAACGGCCGAGGCCCGCCGTGAGGTTCTCGATCGTGTCCTCCGCGGCGACCTGCCCGGCGTTGATGATCACCACGCGCGAGCAGGTCATCGTGACCTCGGGGAGGATGTGCGTGGACAGGACGACGGTCTGCTCGCCGCCGAGCCCCTTGATCACCTCGCGGATCTCGATGATCTGGCGAGGGTCGAGCCCGACGGTGGGTTCGTCGAGGATCAGGACGGGAGGCTCGTGCAGGATCGCCTGCGCAAGACCGACGCGCTGGCGGTAACCCTTGGATAGGTTTCCGATCACCCGCTTGTGGACTTCCTTGAGACCGCACAGGCCGATCGCCCGGTCGACCAGCGGCCCGCGGCGCGCGCGCGGCACGCGTTTGATCTCGGCGACGAAGCCGAGGTAGTCGCGCACGAGCATCTCGCGGTAGACCGGGGGGGCCTCGCACAGATAACCGATGCGCGCCTTGGCCTCGAGGGGCTTCTCGACCACGTCGTATCCGGCGATCTCGGCCGTTCCCGACGACGGAGGGATGAACCCCGTGATCATCCGCATGGTGGTGGTCTTGCCGGCGCCGTTGGGGCCGAGGAACCCCAGGATCTCGCCCCGCTTCACCTCGAACGAGACGCGCCAGACCGCCACACGGCTTCCGTACACCTTGGTCAGCTTGTCGACGCGGATCATCGTCGCGTGGGTTCTCCGGAGTTTCGCCGAGGCGGCCGTGAAGGATACGGCGACCCCGAGCGAGCGTCAACGCGAAGGGGGGTCCGGATCGTCGAGCGGGGCCTCTTCGCGCCGCTCCCCCGCGAGCAGCCGCAGACGCTTCACGCCGAGGCCGGGCGCTTCGCGCGACATCCGGAAGGCGAGCTTGGGCGCGAGCGCGCGGGCCGTGGGAAGCCAGCGCGGATCCTCCACGCGCAGCTCGAGGACGCCGCGACGGATCCCCTCGGGAACGAGCCGACGGGCGACGGCCTCCCCCGCCACGCGCCGCCAGGCGCGCGCGAGCTCGAGCTCCCGGGCGAGCCGCTCGGGCAGGCCGATGGCCGACGCGCCCACCTCGCCGAGCCGGACGAACTCGCCGCGCCGCATGGGTGCAGGATAGCGGGGAAAGGAAGGGGCCGGGTCGGAGACCGGGCCGGCGCCGACGCGCGAAGGGGGGCGTCCATCACGCGGGAGGGGTCGCCCGGCACCGTCTCCGACCCGGCCGGGAGCCCCGGACCATCCGGCGCTCCTCACCCGGGGTCGCGCCCGGGCCTCGGGGGGTGCCCGGAGGAACAGCAAGCGTCGCGCCACGGGGGGCGGCTCGCGGCGGCGCCGCGCGAGGGGTGCGGCGGAGCCGAGACGGTAATCGCGGTGACGGGGGCGTGGGCTAGAATCCACCGCGTCCGATCGTTCGGACGGGAGAGACGACGTGGAGCACTGCAAGTTCCGCACGAGCCACGGCGGTGCCGCCTTCTGCCAGGACCCGGCCTACCTCGAGGGGTTCTGCCGGTTCCACTTCCAGGCCTTCCGCAAGGGGGAGATCAACGAGCTCGGAGTGATCAACGAGCGTCTCTCGGATCAGATCCGGCGGCGCGAGATCAACTTCCACGGGATCCGACTCACCGAGGAGACCTACGTCGAGGACGATCGCTGAGCCTCGAGGTACCCCTGCAGGATGAGCGACGCGGCCATCGCGTCGACGACCTGCCGGCGCCGTTCCCGCCGCACCCCCCCCGCGATCAACGTCCGCTGCGCTTCGACGGTCGTCAGGCGCTCGTCCCACAACACGACCGGGACCCCGAGCCGCGTCCGCAGGCGCTGCGCGAACTCCTCGGCGAGCTGCGCCCGCTCTCCGACGTCGCCCGACAACGTGCGCGGCCAGCCGACCACGACCTCGACGACCTCGTGCTCCCGCACGATCGCCGCGACGGCCTCGACGTCGCGACGCCAGCTGCGTCGCTCGATCAGTCCGTGCGGCGACGCGAGCACCCCGGTCGGATCCGAGAGGGCGAGACCGATGCGCCGGTCCCCAAGGTCGAGCGCCAGACGGCGGCCCGCCGGAACCGTCAATGCGTGCCGGCTTCCTTGGGAAGGGCGTGCTGCGCCCTGCGGGCGTCCACCCACGCGAGCATCTCGGGGTTCTCCGGATATCGCGCGATCAGGTGGTGCAGATAGAGCTGCGCGTCGTTCACCTTGCGCGCGGGGTCGAGGAAGACCCGGACCTCGCCCGCGTAACGCCCCTGGTTTCCGGTGTACAGCACGGGCGCCGCCCCGTCCTTCTTGAAGGCCGTGTCGTAGATGCCGCCGTACGCCCCGAAAACGAAGTCGATCCCCGGGATCTCCCGCGACAGGCGCGCCGCGTCGTCGCGGTTGAGCGCCGCGAGAAGCACGACCACGTCGACCTTCGGACGGAGCTCGGGAAGGACCGCCTTGAGCATCTCCCCCGGCGGGGCCAACGCGAGGTTCGAACCGGCGGGGCCCGCCTTCTGCCAGACCGGGCTGAACCGGGTGACGCCGACGATGCCGACGCGCAGGGGCTTCCCCTTCGCATCGGCGACCTCGACGACCTCGTACGGCGGGAACACCCGCTCGGTCGTCCCCTGCTTCACGATGTTCGCGGAGATGAAGCGGAGCCCGCTTCCGTCGACGTTCTTCCTGAACTCCTCGTAGCCGAGCGGGAGATCCCGCTCGGACACGTTCACGACGCGGTACCCGAGCTTCTCCATTCCGTCGAGGAGGACCCGCGTGCGGCGCAGCCCCTGCTCGGAGGGATTGTCCGAGAAGCCCCCCGAGTCGAGAGGGACGATCGGGGCGTTCGGGTAGTTCTTCTTGAACTGTTCGAAAAGCCACGCCCTCCGGGCGAGGCCCCCTGCGGGGTTCAGCTTTCACCCGCAGGGGTCGAGGAAGCCGACCACGTCGCCGGTCGTGAAGAACGCGAGCGCCGGCGAGGCGCCAGGGGCGAGGAGTGCGCCGGGCGGCGGTTGGAGCGAGAGGGACTCCGCGGGTGCGTTCTGCGCGAGCGTCGCGGCGCACACGAGGGCGGCCGCGAGGGCCAGGATCGTTCGACGCATGGTCGGCAGTATACGGTCGGCTACACTCCCCGGCCATGCGCGCGACGTACGTGCTCGCCTCCGCCTCGCCCCGCCGCGTCGCGCTGCTGCGCGCGCTCGGCCTCGACCCGGAGGTCGTGCCGTCGGGCGTGGACGAAACCCTCCTTCCCGGGGAAGGGCCCGCGGCCCACGTCGGCCGCCTGGCGGCGGCGAAGGGGCGCGCGATCGCCTCGCGGGTCCGGGGTCGGATCCCCCCCGCGATCGTCGTATCCGCCGACACGGCGGTGGTCCTGGAGGGGCGGATCCTCGGCAAGCCCGCGGACGACGCGCAGGCGCTCGAGATGCTCCGCGCGCTGTCGGGGCGCGTGCACGAGGTCCTGACGGCCCTGCGCGTCGAGCGGACCGACGACGGGCGCTCGGCGCTGCGCGTGGCGGTCTCGCGCGTGCGCTTCCGCGCCGTCCCCGAGTCCCTCCTCCGCTGGTACGTGTCGACCGGGGAGCCGCGCGACAAGGCGGGAGCCTACGGACTGCAGGGGTTCGGCGTGTTGCTCACCGACGGGATCGAGGGATCCTGGTCCAACGTGGTCGGCCTTCCGCTGGAGGCGCTCCCCGAGCTCCTCGCGGAGATCGGCGTCGACCTGTTTGCTACCATCCCCGTCCCTTGAGTCCCCTCGAAAGGACGCACCCCATGTCCGAAAACGCGTTCGCGCACCCCGATCGGTTCGTCAGCCGGCACCTCGGCCCGCGCGAGGGCGACGTCACCTCGATGCTCCGGGAGATCGGAGCGTCCTCCGTCGAGGATCTGGTCGGACGCACGGTTCCCGCCTCGATCCGCCTCGGCCGGGCCCTCGACCTTCCGCCGGCGCGCTCGGAGCGCGAGGCGATGGACGACCTCGCGGAGCTGGCGTCGCGCAACGACGTCTTCCGCTCGTACATCGGCCTCGGGTACCACGGCACGGTCACGCCGCCGGTGATCCGTCGCAACGTCCTCGAGAACCCCGGCTGGTACACGCAGTACACCCCGTACCAGGCGGAGATCTCGCAGGGACGCCTCGAGGCGATGCTGAACTTCCAGACGCTCGTCCTCGACCTCACCGGGCTCGCCGTCGCCAACGCGTCGATGCTCGACGAGGGGACCGCGGCCGCCGAGGCGATGACGCTCTGCCACCGCGTCCTCGACAAGCAGGCCGACGGGAGGGTCTTCTTCGTCGCCGACTCCTGCCACCCGCAGACGATCGAAGTGGTGCGCGAGCGCGCGGTCCCCCTCGCGATCGACGTCGTCGTCGGGGACCCCGCGGCGTGGGATTTCTCGAGGCCGACCTTCGCGGTCCTCGTCCCCTACCCGACGACCGACGGCGCGATCGTCGACTGGGAGCCGTTCGCCTCGAGCGCGCACGCCGCGGGAGCCATGGTCGTCGTCGTCGCCGACCTGCTCGCCCTCACCGTCCTCCGGGAGCCGGCCGCGTTCGGCGCCGACGTCTGCTGCGGAAGCGCGCAGCGCTTCGGCGTGCCGATGGGGTTCGGCGGCCCGCACGCGGCCTTCCTCGCCGCGAAGGACGCGTTCAAGCGCCAGATGCCCGGCCGCATCGTCGGCGTGTCCAAGGACTCGTCCGGCCGGCCGGCCTACCGCCTCGCCCTGCAGACCCGCGAGCAGCACATCCGTCGCGACAAGGCGACGAGCAACATCTGCACGGCGCAGGTCCTCCTCGCGGTGATGGCCTCGATGTACGCCGTGTGGCACGGCCCGGAGGGGCTGCGCGCCATCGCGCAGAACGTGCACGGCGCCGCTTCGGCCCTGGCGGCCGCCCTCGAGAAGCTCGGCCACCGGATCCGGCACCGCGCCTTCTTCGACACGCTGCGCGTCGCTCCGCAGGGGCGGACGCAGATCCAGATCCTCAAGGCCGCGGCGGCGAAGCGGATCAACCTCCGCGCCTACGACGACGGCGACCTCGGGATCGCCCTCGACGAGACGGTCGGGGCCTCCGACCTCGCGGACCTGGTCGAGATCTTCGGCGGCCGGGACGCCGGCATCGCCCCCGCCCGCGCCGAGATCGCCGACGCCTTCCGCCGAAGGTCCGGCTACCTCGAGCACCCCGTCTTCCACCGCCATCGCTCCGAGACGGAGATGCTGCGCTACCTCAAGCGCCTCGAGAACCGCGATCTGTCCCTGACCGCGTCGATGATCCCCCTCGGCTCGTGCACGATGAAGCTCAACGCCGCCGCCGAGATGTTCCCGATCTCCTATCCGGGGTTCGCGCAGCTCCACCCGTTCGCGCCGAAGGACCAGACCGAAGGGTACCGCGAGCTCTTTCGACGCCTCGAGGGGCAGCTCGCGGAGATCACCGGGTTCCACGCGGTGTCGCTCCAGCCCAACGCCGGCGCGCAGGGGGAATACGCGGGGCTGCTCGTGATCCGCGCCTATCACCACGCGCGCGGGGAGCGCGACCGCGACGTCTGCCTGATCCCCGTCTCCGCCCACGGGACGAACCCCGCGAGCGCGGCGATGGCCGGATTCCGGGTGGTCGCCGTGGCGTGCGACGCGCAGGGGAACGTCGACGTGGCCGACCTGAAGGCCAAGCTCGCCCAGCACGGGGCGAGGATCGCGGCGCTGATGGTCACCTACCCCTCGACGCACGGCGTCTTCGAGGAGTCGATCCGCGAGATCTGTTCGGCGGTACACGGCGCGGGCGGCCAGGTCTACCTCGACGGCGCGAACCTCAACGCCCTCGTCGGACTCGCGCGCCCGGCCGACTTCGGCGCCGATGTGTGCCACATCAACCTGCACAAGACCTTCTGCATCCCGCACGGGGGCGGCGGACCCGGCATGGGCCCGATCTGCGTGGCGGAGCACCTCGCGCCGTTCCTGCCGGGTCACCCGCTCGCGACGACGGGGGGTGCGACGGCGATCGGTCCGGTCTCGGCGGCGCCGTGGGGGAGCGCGTCGATCCTCCCGATCAGCTACGCCTACATCGCGATGATGGGCGCCGAGGGGCTGCGCAAGGCGAGCGAGATCGCGATCCTCAACGCCAACTACGTCGCCAAGCGGCTCGCGGGACACTACGGGACGCTCTACGCGGGACGCGAGGGGTTCGTCGCCCACGAGTGCATCCTGGATCTGCGTCCGCTCAAGGCCACGGCCGGGATCGAGCCCGACGACGTGGCCAAACGCCTGATGGACTACGGCTTCCACGCCCCGACGATGTCGTGGCCGGTCGCCGGCACCCTCATGGTGGAACCGACGGAGAGCGAGTCAAAGGAAGAGCTCGACCGGTTCGTCGAGGCGATGATCGCGATTCGCGAGGAGATCCGGGAGATCGAGGAGGGTCGTGCCGACCGCGCGGTCAACCTGCTCAAGATGGCGCCGCACACCGCCGAGGTCGCCACGGCGGACGCCTGGGACCGGCCGTATTCCCGTGCCCGGGCCGCCTTCCCGGTGGCGACGGTGCGCCAGCACAAGTTCTGGCCCGCCGTCGGCCGCGTGGACAACAGCTACGGCGACCGGAACCTGGTCTGCGCGTGCCCGCCCGTCGAGGCGTTCGCGGAGGTCTGAACCGGCGCGTCGAGGAGCTTGGGCGCCGCACCGATCTGGACGAGCGTCGCGACGCGGTCGACGTACCGCCAGTGCTCGGCGATCTTCCCCGCACGGAAGGTGAACAGCTCGACCGCGCTCGCCCGGACCGGGCGCTTGGTCGCGGGCAGCCCCATCCATGCGCCCACGTGCGTGCCGACCTCGGTGATGCGCACGACGACGGTGTCGCCCGAGACCTTGACGTCGTCCACGGTCGCCTTCACGTCGAACGACGCGCGCTCCCCTTCGATCGAGCGCTTGAAGGCCGCCCGGTCCCGGCGCTGGCCGTTGGCGAGCACCTCGTCGGAGAACAGCGCGTCGACGGTGAGCATCCGGCCGTCGTTTCTCACCTCGGCGACGTAGCGCCGGACCGCCTGTTCCATCGCCGCCGTCTCGGCCCGCCCCCGGCCGGCGCCGGCGCCCTCGTCTCCGGCGAAGGGGGCCGCGAGCACGAGGAGCGTCCCTGCGAATGCGGACAACGTTGCGGAACGCATGGGCACCTCCTGGCCGTCTGGACGGGAGTGTGCCTTTCCGAGGTGTAAATCGGATGCAAAAGTTGTAAAGAAGTGCGGCGAAACGCGGGGTTCTTGCAGCTTACTTCGCGAGCTCCCCGTAGGCCGCGGCGTCCAGCAGCCCCGAGAGCTCCCCCGCATTCGCGAGCCGCACCTTGAACAGCCACGCGGCGCCGTGCGGATCCTTGTTGACGACGTCCGGGGCGTCGTTGAGGCCGGCGTTGACCTCGACCACCTCCCCCGAGACCGGCGAGTAGATCTCCGAGACCGCCTTCACGGACTCGATCGTCCCGACGACCTCGTGCTGGACGATCGTGCGGCCGACCGCGGGGAGCTCGACGTAGACGATGTCGCCCAGCTGGGACTGCGCGAAATCGGTGATCCCGACGGTGCCGGTCCCGCCTTCGACGAGGATCCACTCGTGGTCCTTGGTGTAACGCAGGTTCGTCGGGTACATCCGAGACTCCTCCTCCCGTCGGGTCAGCGCGCCCGCCTGTAGAACGGCGTCGGGACGACGACGGCGCTCTCGAGGCGGTTGCGGATCTCGACCTCGAATCGCGTGCCGGCTTCCCACATCCCTGCGGGGAGGTACGCGAGGCCGATGTTCTTCTTCAGGTACGGCGCGAAGGTCCCGCTGGTGACGACGCCGACCGGCTCGCCGTCCCGAAGGGCCCGGAAGCCCCGGCGCGCGATGGCGCCCCGTCCTTCGGTCTCGAACCCGACGAGCTTGCGTTTCAGCCCTTCGGCCTTCTGCCGGACGAGCACGTCGCGTCCGAGGAAATCGCCCTTGTCGAGCCTGCAGATCCAGCCGAGGTCGGCCTCGAGGACCGTGGTCGTGTCGTCGATGTCGTTCCCGTAGAGGGCCATCTTCGCCTCGAGGCGGAGGGTGTCGCGGGCGCCGAGGCCGCAGGGGAGCAGCCCGTGCTCCTTCCCGCGCGACATGATGGCGTCCCAGAGGCGGGGGCCCGCGTCCGCGGGGGCGTACACCTCGAAGCCGTCCTCGCCCGTGTACCCCGTGCGCGAGACGATCGAGGGCACGCCGTCCACATCGGCCTGCAGGAAGCCGTAGTACTTGAGCGGGGCGAGATCGACGCGGACGAGCGGCTGGAGGATCTCGACCGCCTTCGGCCCCTGGATCGCGAGCTGCGCCCATTGCGAAGACTCGTCGCGCACGTCGACCTGGAAACCCTTGGCGTGGTAGTGGAGCCAGTCCACGTCCTTCGGGGTGTTCCCCGCGTTCACCACCAGGAAATACTCCTGCTCGCCCAGCTTGTAGACGAGGAGGTCGTCGACGAACGTCCCTTCCGGGGTCGTCAGCCCGGTGTACTGGATGCGCCCCGGAACGAGCTTCGAGACGTCGTTGCACGTGACGAACTGCAGGTAGGCCAGAGCCTCGGGTCCCTTGACCCGCACCTCGCCCATGTGGCTGACGTCGAACAGCCCCGCGCGCGTGCGTACCGCGAGGTGTTCGTCGAGGGTGCCGCTGTACTGGACCGGCAACTCCCAGCCGGCGAAGGGGACCATGCGTCCGCCCGCGGCGACGTGCGCGGCGTGGAGCGGGGTCTTCCTGACGGGCGCGTCGCCGGTTTGCACCGGATTTCCTCCGTGAAAGGTCGAGGAATCTACCACAGCGATTCGAGGGCCTGCTCGACCGCCTCCGGCGTGGGCTCGACGGCGACGGCGTGCGCGGGAAGCCCGGCGCGCTCGAGGGCGCCGGCGGTCGTCGAGCCGATCGCCACGCGTTTCACCGCGGCGAGCGCGTCCCCCGTCCCCGCCGTCTCGAGGAGGGCCTGGAGCGCCGACGGCGCCGTGAAGACGACCGCCTCGTACACGCCGTGCGCGAGCTCGAGCGCGATCGCGGGCGCGAGCTCGGAGGGCGCCGTGCGGTACGCGGCCGCGGCAACGACGGCGAGGCCCGCGTCCTCGAGGACGGAGACGGGGAACGCCGATCCGCTCTCCGGACGGACGACGAGCACCCGCTCCCCGGCACCCGCGCGCGCGACGATCTCGCCCGCGAGGGAGGCTCCCGTTCCCTCGGCCGCGAGGACCGCGACGCGCCAGCCCTCCCCCTCCGCCGCCCGCGCCGTCGCCGGGCCGACGCAGGCGACCTTGGCCGCGAGCGCCGCCGGCTCGCGCCCGGCCGCGCGAAGCGCCTCGGCCAGGCGCCGCGCGCCCGTCGCGCTCGTGAGCACGACCCAGGCGAACGAGCGCAGGTCGGCGATCGCGCGGGCGAGCGTCGAGGGGTCGAGCGGCGGCAGGGTCGACGCGGGGGCGCGGAACGTCCAGCCCTTCGCTTCGAGGGACGGCCACGCGCCGGGGGCGCGCGTCACGAGGACGCGACGGGGAATGCCGCTCACCCCTGCAGCGTGGCGCGCGCGTCCCGGAGGATCGCGTCGCCGCCGCGCTCGAGGATCCGCTTCGCCAGGGCGATGCCGAGCGCCTCGGGAGTGTCGGGGTCCCCTTCGACGTGATCGCGCAGGCGCCGGCGTCCGTCCGGGTCCCCCACCATGCCGTCGAGGATCATCCGCCCGTTCTCGATCCGTCCGAGGGCGGCGGCGGGGGCGAGACAGCCGCCGCCCAGGCCTGCGAGGAAGCCCCGCTCCGCGCGCACCGCCGCGAAGGTCGCCGGGTGGTCGAGCGGCGCGATCGCCGCGCGCGTCGCGGCGTCGTCCTCGCGCGTCTCGATGGCGATCGCTCCCTGGCCCGGGGCCGGAAGGGAGACCTCGAAGGGGATCGCGCGGATCGGCATCGCGTCGATCCCCAGGCGGGTGACCCCGGCCATCGCGAGGACCATCGCGCCGAATTGCCCTTCCTTGAGCTTGCGCACGCGGGTGTCGACGTTGCCCCGCACGAGCGTCATGCGAAGGTCGGGGCGGACGTGGAGGATCTGCGCGCGACGGCGGGGGCTCCCCGTCGCCACGACCGTCCCCACCGCGAGCTGCTCGAGGTCGAGCCCCCCCGGGGCGAGCAGTCCGTCCCGGGGGTCGGCGCGCTCGAGGGTCGCGGTGACGACGAGCCCTCGCGGCTGTTCGGTGGGCAGGTCCTTGAGGGAGTGCACCGCGAGGTCGATGCGACTCTCCAGCATCGCGTCCTCGATCTCGCGGACGAAGATCCCCTTGCCGTCCCCCTGCGTGAGCGGGACGTCCGACTTCTGGGAGGCGTCCCCTTCGGTCCTGATGACGATCAGCTCGACGCGCAGTCCCGGGTGCGCCGCCTCGAGCAGCGCGGCGACGTGACGGGACTGCCAGAGCGCCAGCGGGCTTCCCCGCGTGCCGAGCCTGAGGTGCGACGGGACGACGCTCACTCCTTGCCTCCCTGGAGGACGCGCTGCGGGCCGGCCGGGGCCGGGGCGCTCTCCGCCGAGACGTGACGCTCGAGGTCGAAGATCTGGCGGTAGAGGTTCGCGCGTTCGGCGGCCCTGCCCTGCTGCAACGAGCCCTTGAGGGTGCGGATCGCGGGGTGGAGGATCTTCTGGACGACGGAGCGGACGAGCTCCTCGACGACCTTCTCCTGATCGGGGGTGAGCCCCTGGAGCTTGCGGTGGAAGCGCTCGATCTCCGCGCGGCCCACCTGATGGAGGTGATCGCTCATCGCGGCGATCGTCGGCGCGATCGTGAGCGTCTGGCGCCAGAAGTCGAAGTTGCGGACCTCGCCCTCCAGGAGCTGGCGGGCCGCCTCCGCGGCGGCCTTGCGTTCCTCGAGGCTGGAGTCCACCACCCCCTGCAGGTCGTCGATGTCGTACAGGTACACGTTGTCGAAGTCGCCGACCGCGGGATCGACGTCGCGCGGCACCGCGATGTCCACCAGGAACAGCGGGCGGTTGCGCCGCAGGCGCATCGCCTTCTGCACGTGGTGGCGCAGGAGCACGGGCTCCGGCGCGGCGGTACCGGTGATGACGATGTCGATCTTCTCGAGGTGGTCGAACGCCTCTTCCCAGTAGAGGGCGGAGCCGCCGAACTGCTCCGCGAGCTCCACGGCGCGGGTGTAGGTGCGGTTCGTGACCGTGACCGACCCGATGCCGTTTCCCACGAGGTGGCGCGCCGCGAGCTCGGTCATCTTCCCCGCGCCGAGCAGGAGCGCCGAGCGCCCCTGCAGGTCGCCGAAGATCTTCCGCGCCAGGTGCACCGCGGCGTAGGCCACCGACACCGCGTGCCGGGAGATCCCCGTCTCCGTCCGCACGCGCTTCGCGCCGGAGAGGGTCTGCTGCATCAGGTGGTCGAGCACGGGGCCGGTCGTACCGGCCTCCTTGGCGATCGCGTACGCGCGCTTGACCTGCCCCATGATCTGCGGCTCGCCGAGCACCATCGAGTCGAGCCCGCCCGCCACGTGGAACATGTGGCGGACGGCGTCGAGTCCCTCGTAACGGAAGGTGTACCGCTCGAGCTCCTCGCCGGTGACCTGCCGCTCGCGGGCCAGGAATCCCGCGAGGGCCTCCCCGGCCTTCTTCTCGGAAGGGCCCCGCACCAGCATCTCGACGCGGTTGCAGGTGGAGAGGATGAGCGCCTCGTCCACGCCTTCCTCGGCGCGAAGGCGGGACAGGAACGCGGGAAGGTCGGCTTCCTTGAAGGCGACGCGCTCTCGGAAGGAGACCGGCGCGCTGCGGTGGTTGAGGCCGAAGAGCACCAGCATCAGGGCACCAGCGTCGCGATCGTCAGGATCGCCAGCGCGTATCCCGTGATCGTCAGATAGGCCGACTTCCTCCCCCGCAGGCCGCGGGAGAGGCGGGCGTAGAACAGCAGCGCGAAGACGAACCACGCCAGGTAGGAGAGGATCTCCTTCGGGTTGCCGGCCCAGTACCGGTGGTGGATCACCATCCCCAGGACCAGACCCGTCGCGATCCCCAGCGTGAGAAGCCCGAACCCCGCGAGGAAGGCGTGGAACCCGACGCGGTCGCAGGTGTCCAGCGAAGGGAGCTTTTCCAGGAGGGCCAGGGGCCGCTTGGCCTTCAGCGCGCGGTCCTGAACCAGGTAGATGAGGCTCATCGCGAAGGCGACGCTGAGGGCGGCGATCCCGACGAGGGTGAGGCCGAGATGGAAGTAGAGCCAGCCCGTCTCCTGCGACCGCGGAAGCTGCAGGTGCGGAGCGGGGATCACGATCCCCAGCACCGCGGCGACGAAGGCGATCGGAGGGAGCACGAAGACCGCCCCGAGCAGGTGGCGGCGGAACCAGAGGTAGAGGTGGAAGCCGAGGACCACCCAGCTCAACATCAGCAGGAAATCCTCGAGGCTGTCGAGCGGAACCGTCCCGCGGGCGATCGTGTGCCCGACGACCGCGCCGGTCTGGAGGATCCAGGCGCCGAGCAGGGAGGTGGTGGAGGCCTGCTTGAGCTTGTCCGAGGGGGTCCGCGCGTTCAGGACGGCGAAGAAGACGCCGAGGAAGTACCCGATGAGCGCGGCGGCCTGGGCAACGTGGTGAATCATCGCGCCGGAAGGCTAACACCACGCTCCGGCGGAGGTCGACCGGCCTCCGGAATCCCCCATCAAGCCCGTTCTTGACCGATGTCAATCCCGGGGCGCGCCGCGCCGTCGAGCAGACCGTCGAGCTCGCGCAGCGCCGCGTCCTGGCGGGCCGCGAGGTCCCGATAACGTCGCAGGTCGAGGAAACCCAGACGGCGGGCGAGGTAGAGGTAGTACCGGATCTCGAAGAGGCCCGCCCTCGCCCCTTCCAGCGTCTCCCGCGACGTCGACGGCCCCGCCGTCGCCGCGACGAGGGCGCCCCCGCATCGTGCGGCCACCGTCCGGATGTCCCGCGCCAGTCCAGCCCCTTCGCCGCGGTCGAGCGCGCGCGAGGCCACGATCACCTCGAGCGCGAAGGCATCCGTCGCGCGAAACGCCCGCAGCCTGCGATCCGCCCCGCTCTCCCCCCTCAACGCGTCCATCGTCCGCTCCTTCGGTCGTAGCGCCATACGCGCACCCGTGCGGTGGGGCCGAACAGGACCACCGCGAACAAGCCGTCCATGCCGTCCGTCACGTAGAGGGTTCCCGACGACGCACTGCCGTCCGGCGAGAACGAGACGAGGTCCGAGCGGCCGAACCGCACCGGGTCCTCCCCCGACCCGATGGTGCCGGTTCCCGGGGGAGCCTCGGGGAACGGTCCGCCGGGGGGGATCCCGAACTCCACGCCGTCGACGTCGCGCCCCAACCGCCGCCGGAGGTCCCTGGCGCGATCGGTCCCGGTGCGGACCTCCGCCGTGCGAAGTCCGTTGCCGTTGCCGTCCTCGACCGGAAGCCACGACCACACCCCGGCGTCGGGAGCGAAGTGGTACCCGCCTGCACGCGCGAGCGTCACCGCCCGCCATCGCTCGGCGGCGAAGGAGGTGGCCACCCACCGCGCTCCCGCGGCCGCCCGCCCCCCGTTGCGGAGGTGGGCGGCCGCGGGGGCGGCGGCGAGGACCAGCGCGGCGAGGATCGCGATCGCGACGAGGATCTCGGCGGCGGTCATCCCCCGCTCGCGCACGGGGTCACTTCGACCGGACGACGAGGTGCGGGCGCAGCTTCTCGAGGGACTTCTCGCCGATCCCCTGGACCTTCAGGAGGTCGTCGACGCTTTTGAACGGTCCGTTCTTCTGGCGGAAATCGACGATGCGTTGCGCCAGCGACTTCCCGATCCCGGGAATCCCGACGAGCTGCTCCACGCTCGCGGCGTTGACGTCCAGCGGGGACGCCGCCGGGGAGGAGGCGGCGGGAGCGGAGCTCGCGGGGGCCGCGAGCGCGGGGGCCGCGACGGAGACGAAGAGCACGGCGGCGGCGAGAAGGCAGGTACCGATCCTCATGAGACCTCCTTGCGGGCGACAGGCCCGTCGCGACCGGACGAAGGCAACGAGGATGCCGGGGAAAAAGTCGCGCGCCCTCGCGCGCGGCGCGCGCGGGTCGTCCGTCGGCGGACGGTCAGCGCGACCGGTGGCGTTCCTGCTGCAGCTCCGCGACGATCGACACGGCGATCTCGTCGGGAGTCTCGCCCCCGATCGGAAGTCCGATCGGGCAACGCACCGTCTCGAGCCAGGCCGCGTCGATGCCGTCGTCCTCGGCCAGCTCGCGGAAGATCACGGCCTTCTTGCGACGGCTCCCGATGAGGCCGACGTAGCGCGCGCCGCTCGCGGCGACCGAGCGCAGCGCCAGGCGGTCGGTCCGGTGGCAGCGGGTCACGACGGCGACGAAGCTCGCCGGACCGATCGGGGGAAGCTCGCTCCACGCGGCGTCGCAACGGTGCACCGCCCCGACGAGGGCCCGGCGCGCCGCGGCGCACGCCTCCTCGCGGTCGTCCACGAGCACCGGGTCGAAGCCGACCGTGCGCGCCAGACGCGCGAGCGCGATCCCCACGTGGCCGCAGCCGAAGATCACCAGACGCGGCCCGCCGGCCACGCGCTCCAGCAGGACCTCGGCCGTCCCGCCGCAGGCCATCCCGAGGGCCCCGTCGCCGTGCTCGGTGAAGACGTATCGCTTGACGGCCGGAGCGCCGTCGGCGTCCTTCAGGAGGTCGGCGGCGTCCGCGGCGACCGTCGCCTCGAAGGCCCCGCCCCCGATCGTCCCCAGCGTCGAGCCGTCGCCGCGGACGAGCATCCGCGCCCCCGCGGTGCGCGGCGTCGACCCCGACGCGCGCACGACGGTGGCGAGCACGCACGCGCGTCCCGCCCGCATCTCGTCGAGCAGCGCTTCGAGGACGTCGCGCACGCGGTGCCTCCCCCCGTCAGAGGCTCTTCCGGATGTCGAAGAAGATCACGAGCGCGAAGAAGGCGAGAAGGAAGACGAAGCCCGCCTGCATCACCCGTTCCTTGACCTTCATGGAGAGGTCGCGACGGATCAGCCCTTCGACGGTGAGGATCAGGATGTGGCCGCCGTCGAGGACGGGGATCGGCATCAGGTTGATGATTCCGAGGTTGAGGCTGAGCAGCGTCATGAACCCCAGGAACGCCTCGGCGTCCCGCAGCGCCATCTTCGAGAAGGACGCGATCTCGATCGGCCCCGAGAACATCCGCATGGCGTTGACGTCGCGCTTGGCGAACAGGCGCTCGCCCCAGCTCGCCAGCGCGCGGAAGAGCCCTCGCGCCAGCTCGAGGTTGTGGTCGACGGAGGCGCGGAAGGCTCCCGCCACCGAGACCGGACGGCGCACGATCGACCCGTCGACGAAGGTGACGCCGATCTTCCCCTTGCCGTCCGTGTCCTGCGGGACCACGGGCATGTCCCGCTCGATCCCGTCCCGGCGGATCTTGAGCACGACCTCGCGCCCCGCGCTCGCCTCCAGCCGCGCCCGCACCTGGAGGTCGGTCAGCTGGTCGCTCCCGTCCAGGGCCAGGATCTCGTCGCCCGTGCGCAGCCCCGCCTTCTCCGCGGGCGCCCCGGACTGGACGAAACCGATCTTCGGCGGGCCCGGGGTCTGAAGGCGCAGCTCCCAACCGGGCGAACCGAGGTGGAACCGCTCGTCCTGCCCCGTGTTCATCGAGATCGTCAGGCGTTCGCCGTCGCGCTCGACGACGACCTCCTTGACGGTGCCGGGGGAGAGGTCGATCTCCTCGCCCAGGGCTCGCGGCTGGCGCGCGTCTCGCCCCTGAACGCTCACGATGCGGTCGCCGACCCGAACGCCCGCGGCCTGCGCGGTCGAGCCGGCGGCGAGCTGGGCCACGACCGGGTACGCCTCGGGCTGCACGGGTTCCGGTTTCCCGTACACCTTGAACATCAGCGCCGCGGCGAGTACCGCGAAGGCGATGTTGAAGGCCGCCCCGGCGACGAACACGAGGAAGCGCTGCCAGCGCGCGCGGGTCAGGAACTCGTCGGGGCCGCCGGTGCGGTTCTCGTCGGCCTCGTCGCCGGCCAGGCGCACGTAGCCGCCGAGCGGCACCGCGGAGACCCGGTAGTCGGTCCCCCCGCGGATCACGCCGAAAAGCCGCGGTCCGAACCCGATCGAGAAGACGGGCACCCCGATCTTCAGCGCCTTGGCCACGATGAAGTGGCCGAACTCGTGCACGGTCACGAGCGGGGCGAGCACGATCACGAACGCCGCCGCCGCCATCAGGAAGTCGATCACCGCTTCACTCCAGAAGAAAGCCATGCGGAAGCCGTCGCACGCGCGCGCCGGTCGGCCTCGAGCACGTCTCCAAGGGTAGCCGCCGGGTCGTCGCCGTGCCGCTCGAGGGCCGCGCGGACCACCCGGGGGATGTCCGAGAATCCCGCTCGGAGGGAAAGGAACGCCTCGACCGCGACCTCGTTGGCCGCATTGAGCACGGCCGGGGCCGCCCCGCCCCGTTCCAGCGCCTCGCGGGCGAGCGCAAGGCACGGGAACTTCGCGAGGTCGGGGGCCCGGAACTCGAGCGGTCCGGCCGCGATCGGGTCGAACGGCGGAAGCGCGGAGGGCCACCGCTCCGGCCAGCTCATCGCGTACTGGATCGGGTGGCGCATGTCGGTCATTCCGAGCTGCGCCTTGAACGACCCGTCGGCGAACTCGACCATCGAATGGACGACGCTTTTCGGATGGATCACGACCGCGATGCGCTCGGAGGGGACGCCGAACAGCCAGCGCGCCTCGATGATCTCGAGCCCCTTGTTCATGAGGGTGGCGGAGTCGATCGTGATCTTCGGGCCCATGACCCACGTCGGATGCCGGAGCGCCTCCTCCGGGGTGATCGACGCCATCGTCGACGCCTCGCGGTCGCGGAACGGTCCTCCGGAGGCGGTCAGCCACAGCCGACGCACCTCGGAAGCCGATTCTCCCTTCAGGCACTGGTGCAGCGCGTTGTGCTCGCTGTCCACCGGAAGGACGAGCGCCCCGGACTCGGCGGCGCGCGCGGTGACGAACGCGCCGCCGGCGACGAGCGCCTCCTTGTTGGCGAGCGCGACGTCGATCCCCGCGTCGACCGCCGCCCAGGTCGGCTCGAGGCCCGCGGCTCCGACGAGCCCGTTCACGACGAGGTCGGCGGTGGAGGAACGGGAGACCGCGAGCACGGCGTCCCGCCCGGCCTCGACGCGGCACACCCCGGCCAGCCGCCGCGCCGCGTCGGGGGCGAACGACGGATCGGCGACGACCGCGACGTCGGGGCGGAAGCGTCTCGCCTGCTCCTCGAGCCGGTCCACGTTGCGGGAGGCGACGAGCGCCTCCACGCGGAAACGGGCCGGATGGGCCGCGACCACGTCGAGCGTCGAGACGCCGATCGACCCGGTGGAGCCGAGCAGGACCACCGACTTCAAAGTCGTCCCTCGAGGAAGATCCGCCAGTACCCGTACAGCGCGGGCCCCGCGAACAGCAGGGAGTCGATCCGGTCGAACAGGCCGCCGTGCCCGGGGAGCAGGGACGACGCGTCCTTCACGCCGCTCGCCCGCTTGAGCATGCTCTCCGCGAGGTCGCCGAGCACTCCGACGACGCACAGGATCACGGCGAGCGCCACCGCGTGCACGATCGTCAGTCGCTGGAAGAACCAGGTGTGCGCGAGGGCGGCGGCGACGAGGCTGCCGAAAAGCGCCCCCGCGGCCCCCTCCCAGGTCTTCTTCGGGGAGATCGACGGGGCCATCCGGTGCTTTCCGAAGGCCCGCCCGGTGTAGTAGGCGGCGGTGTCGCCGAGCATCACGCACAGCAGGAGAAGCAGCACGAGGTCGGGGCCCATCTCGCGGTCGATGAGGCGGAGGGCCGCGAGGAATCCCATCGGGAAGGCGATCAGGACGATCGGGAGGATCGTCGCGAGGGCGGCATCGAGCATCGCTTGCGGTTCGGGCCGGATCGCCATCGCGGCGACGAACGTCGCCGCCACCGCGAGCCCGAGCGCGGTCGCCGGCTCGAGCTCGGTCGCCGGCCCCGCGAACGAGGCCGCGACGGCCGCTCCGAGCGCGAGCCCGAGCCCCCGCAGCGGCCTCATCCCCCGCGCCTCCAGCATGGCGTACGCCTCGCGGGAGGCGAGGACCACGCACGCCACGATCGCCGCCGCGAAGGCGAGGTCGGGCCCCCGCTTGGTGAGCCACCACGCGAGCGGAGCGAGGACCGCGGCGGTGAGGAGGCGCTGCATTCAGCGGCGCGCGAGCGCGGGGGAGGGCTGCCCCGTCGCCGGGTCGACCCCGCCGAACCGTCGCTCGCGCCGCTGGTAGTCCTCGAGGGCCTCGAACAGATGGCGGCGCCGGAAGTCGGGCCAGAGGACGGGAGTGACCCACAACTCGGCGTAGGCGATCTGCCAGAGCAGGAAGTTCGACACGCGCATCTCGCCGCTGGTGCGGATCAGCAGATCGGGGTCCGGGAGGTCCGCGGTGTAGAGGCGCCGCGCGAGGGCCGCCTCGTCGATCGAGGCCTCGGGGACCCCGTCGCGCACGAGCGCGCGCACCGCGTCGACGATCTCGCTGCGCCCTCCGTACGAGAGGGCGATGTTGAAGACGAGGCCGGTGTTCGCTCCGGTGGAGGCGATCGTCTCGCGCAGGTCGGCCTGGACCGACGGAGCGAGCTCGTGCATCCGGCCGAGGACGCGGAACCGGACGTTGTTCGTCAGGAGCGTCCGGAGCTCCCGCTTCGTGTACTCGCGGAGGAGCTCCATGAGGAACTCGACCTCCGCGCGGGGCCGCTTCCAGTTCTCCTGCGAGAAGGCGTAGAGGGTGAGGACCTCGAGTCCCAGGCGGGCCGACGTCTCGACGGTGTCCCGGACCGCCTCGATCCCGGCCCGATGCCCCGCCACGCGCGGCAGGTGCCGCCGCCTGGCCCATCGGCCGTTTCCGTCCATGATGATCGCGACGTGCCGCGGCAGGCGCGCCGGGTCGAGGCGGCGCAGCAGGCCGTCCTCGACGCTCTCGGGCTCGGCCAGGCCGGACCAGTCCGCCATTCGGGTCCCAATCCCCCTTTGCGACCGCGGAAGTGTAATGCCCCGCACGGGCCGCGTTCAACTGCGGCGGTCGCCGTACCCCCCGGGTCGCGCGAGATGCCAGTCCCACGCCGTCCGGACGATCGATTCGAGGGAGGCGAACCGCGGCTCCCATCCCAGCCGGCGCCTGGCCTTCTCGGACGACGCGACGAGGATCGCGGGATCGCCGGCCCGGCGGGGCGCCCGCTCCACCGGCGGACGTCGCCCGGAGATGCGGGCCACGGTGTCGACGACCTCACGCACCGAGAACCCCTCGCCGTTCCCGAGGTTGAACGCCTCCGCTTCGACCGCGCCCCGCTCGAGCGCGTCGAGGGCCCGGACGTGTGCTTCGGCGAGGTCGACCACGTGCACGTAGTCGCGGACGCAGGTTCCGTCGCTCGTCGGGTAATCCTCCCCGAAGATCGGAACCGTCGGCCCGCCCTGGAGCGTCGCTCCGATCAGGCGTGGGATCAGGTGGGTCTCCGGGTCGTGGTCCTCCCCGATCTCCCCCGAGGGGTGCGCCCCCGCGGCGTTGAAGTACCGCAGGGCCACGTACTTGAGCCCGTAGGCCCGGTGGTACCAGCCCAGCGCCCGCTCGATGGCGAGTTTGGTCTCGCCGTACGGGTTCGTGGGGGCGCACGGGTGCTGCTCGACGATCGGCACCTCGACGGGATCGCCGTAGACCGCGGCCGTCGACGAGAAGACGATCCCCTCGACGTCGTGGCGGCGGGCCGCGTCGAGCAGGGTCAGGGTATTCACGAGATTGTTGGCGTAGTACTTCGCCGGGTCGGCGACCGACTCGCCGACGAGCGCCGACGCGGCGAGGTGGACGATCCAGCGCGCCCCGCCGCCGCCGAGCACCCCGGCCAGACGTGCGGCGTCGCCGAAGTTCCCCTCCACGAACGGAACCCCACCGACCGCCAACCGGTGCCCCATGCTCAGATCGTCGAGCGCGACGACCTCGCGTCCCGCCTCGACGAGCCGGCGCACCACGTGACTGCCGACGTAACCCGCCCCACCGACGACCAGCACATCCGACATGCAGCCTCCTCCGACGACCCATCGTATCCTGAACGGGATGCTCGCCTCGATTCTCGCCGCCGCGTCCCTCGCCGCAACGCCGGCCTGGACGCCGGTCCAGCCGGGGGTGGAGTACGCGGTCCTCCCGCTCGAGACCGGCTCGCCCGAGGTCGTGCACGTGGTCCGCGTCGCGCCGGACCGCGCCCGCCTCGCCGCGCGCTTCGCCTCGGCCGGACCGAGCCGCGCCCGCACCGCAGCGGCCTGGTGCGACGAGGAGGGGCTCGCCGTCGCGATCAACCTCGGCATGTACCAGGAGGACCTGCGCTCCAACGTCGGCTACGCCCGCGCGGACGGCCACGTCAACCACGGACGTTGGGTGTCGTCGTACAAGTCGGCGCTCGCCTTCGCGCCGAGGCGGAAGGGCCTTCCCCCCGCGGCGATCGTCGACCTGGACACCCCCGACGCGCGCCGCAACCTCGAGGACTACGACGCGGTCGTCCAGAACCTCCGGTTGCTCAAGTGGCCCGGCGTCAACGTCTGGGCTCAGGCACGCGAGCGTTGGGCCGAGGCGGCGATCGCCGGCGACCGCGAAGGGCGCATCCTCTTCCTGTTCGTGCCCACCGCGCACGCGATGCGCGACCTCAACGCGAAGCTCCTCGCCCTGCCGCTGGGCATCGTGCGCGCGATGCACGCGGAGGGCGGGAGCGAGGCGAGCCTGTCGATCCGGGCCCCAGGGTTGAAGGTCGACCTCTCGGGCTCGGGAGGCGGCTCGCAGTGGCCGATCCCCAACGTGCTCGGCGTTCTCAAGGCCCGGTAGGGCCGTATTCCACCGACTCGAGGCACAACCCTCTCGCCGGAGCGGTGGGGCCGGCGCGCGCGCGGTCCCGCGACGCGAGGACCTCCGACACGAGGGCCGGCGACGCCGCGCCCCGCGCGATCTCGAGGATCGTCCCGACGAGGTTGCGGACCATGTGCGTCAGGAACCCGTCGGCGCGGAAGACGAACGCCACGCACGCCGGCCCGACCTCCAGGCGCGCCTCGGACAGCGTGCGCACGCGATCCTCCACCTCGCACGCCGCCGCGGTGAACCCGGTCCAGTCCCGGGTCCCCGGAAGACGCGCGAGCGCCTCGCGCGCGGCGTCCAGGTCCATCGCGTACGGGTGGTGCAGCGTGAAGCGGCCCGTGAACGGATCGCCCCACCTCGATCGATCGAGCGTGTAGCGATACGTCTTCGCCACGGCGGAGAGCCTGGCGTGGAACGTCTCGGGCACGGTCGCGACCGAGATCGGCCGCAGGTCGCCGGGAAGCAGCGCCGCGAGCCCCTTCGCAAGCACGGCGTCGTCGAGCCGCGCGCCGACGAGCGCGTCGGCGACCTGCCCGCGCGCGTGCACGCCGGCGTCGGTGCGCCCCGCCCCGCGTGTCCTCACGGCGGCCCCGCCGTGCAGGCGCGACAACGCCTCCTCGAGCGTCCCCTGGACGGTGCGCGCGGCGGGCTGGACCTGCCAGCCCCGGTAGTCGGTCCCGTCGTAGGCGAGGTCGATCCGGACGCGGCGGCTCAACGCGAAGGCTCGAAACGCACCGACCGGCGCTTCGTGTCGATCGCGACGCGCCCTCCCATCGGAAGGGTCCATTTGCCGCGGCGGTGGCCGCTGGGGACCCCCGCCACGACCGGGACGCGAAGCCGCGAGAGGCGCTCGCCGAGCACCGATTCGACCGGCACGTCCGGCGGATACGCCCGCCGCGCCGGCGGGGCGTCGAAGTGCCCGAGCAACACCCCCGCCACCCGTTCGAGGACCCCGGCGTGCGCGAGGTGGGTCAGCAGCCGGTCGACCCGATAGGCCTCCTCGCCGATCTCCTCGAGGAAGAGCACGGCGCCCTCGAAGCGCGGCGCATCGCGCGTCCCGAGGAGGTGGGCGAGCACGGTCAGGTTCCCCCCGACCAGCGGGCCGGACGCGTTTCCCTCGACGAGCACCTGCGACCGCGAGGGGCGCCACGTCTGGTCCCGACCGGCGAGCGCGGCCCGCAGGGACGGCTCGTGCCACGCGCCGTCGGTCGCGAGGTCCGCCACCGTCGGGCCGTGCAGGCAACGCGCCCCGGCGCGGCGCGACGCCGCGGCGAAGAAGGCGGTCAGGTCGCTGAATCCCACGAAGACCTTCGGATGCCGCGCGAGCGATCGCCAGTCGATGGCCCCGAGGATCCGGGCGGTCCCGTAACCGCCGCGCGCGAACCAGACCCCCGCGAGGTCGGCATCGCGCAGGGCCGCGTTGAGGTCGGCGACGCGGTCGCCGTCGGAGCCGGCGAGGTAACCCTGGACGTCGCGGGCGTGCGGCGCCGGGACGGGAACGAACCCCATCCGTCGCAGACGGACCAACCCGGCGTCGAGAAGGTCGGGAAGCACCCCGAAGCCGGTGGCGACGACCGCGATCCGGTCGCCGCGCCGAAGCAGGGCAGAAGGTCCGCCACCCGCCGTCCCGGCCACGCGGGACGGACGGGCGCGGTGGCCACCGTTGTCGTTCATAAGCCGAATTCTGTACCCCTGGATGGAGGGGCGACGGTCATTCCTCTAGGAGCGGCGTCTCCGCCGCCCTCCAGCAACCAACCCGGGAGCTTCGGCCGGGCCAGCCTCGAACGCTCCCCTATTCGGTCTTGCTCCGCGCGGGGTTTACCGAGCCGCCGCCGTTGCCGCCGGCGCTGGTGCGCTCTTACCGCACCGTTTCACCCTTGCCGCGTGCGCCGTGAGGCTCGTCGCGCCGTAGCTCGCGACGAAGCGCACGTGGCGGTTTCCTTTCTGTTGCACTTTCCGTCCCGTTACCGAGCCTGGGGGTTACCCAGCGCGCTGCCCTTCGGAGTTCGGACTTTCCTCCCCGGCCCGAAAGCCGCGGTGACCGCCCGAACGACGACGATGACGCGTCTAGTATACGACCGTGATCTCCCGCGGACATCCGCTCGTGAAACGACTCCGCGCCCTCCGGGACGATTCCGCCCGCCGCATCGAGGAAGGGGTCTTCGTGGCCGAGGGGATCCACCTCGCCGGGGAGGCGCTCCGGTCGGGCGCGTCGATCGAGACCGCCCTCGTCGCCCCGGGCCTCCGGGACGACCGGCTCCGCTCCGCGCTCGTCCGTCGCGCCGAGCGGTACGAAGAGGCGCCGGACGACCTGCTCGGCGCCCTCCAGGACGCCCGCGCGGCCCAACCGGTCCTCCTGATCGTCCGCCGGGAGGCGATCGCCCCTCGCGACGGGGTCCCGCTCGTGGTGGTCGCCGTCGGAATCCAGGATCCGGGCAACCTCGGCACCCTGTTCCGCTCCGCCGATGCGGCCGGGGCGACCGAGCTCGTCGCCTGCGGCGGCGCCGACCCGTATCATCCGCGCGCGGTGCGCGCGACGATGGGCGCGATCTTCCGGCTCCCGTGCTCCCGCGCCCCGTTCGACAGGACGGCCGCCGCGCTCGGCTCCCGCGGGGTGCCGCTCGTCGGCGCGGAGGCCGCCGGAGAGGTCGACTACTGGGCGTTCGACTGGACGCCGCCGGTGGCGATCGTGCTCGGCGGCGAAGGGTCGGGTCTGGCCCCGATCCCGCGCGACGCCCTGACGTCCACCGTGCGCATCCCGATGCGCGAGGGGATCGAAAGCCTCTCGGTCGCAGCGGCGGGGGCCGTGCTCCTGTTCGAGGCGGCGCGGGTGCGCCGGCTCACGACCGGCGGATGATGCGGAACCGCGCCCGGCCCTGGGTGGAGGCCGGGGGCGTGGGCTCGGAGGGGCGCACCTCCGAAGGGGCCGGGGGCGAGTCGACCGGCGATTCGCGGGGCGAGGGGCTCTCCTCGGCGGGCCCCACCGCCAGCGGCAGGGTGAACCGGAACGACGTCCCTTCGCCCAGCCGGCTCTTCGCCTCGATCGAGCAGCCGTGCAGCCGCAGGATCCCCTGCACCACCGCGAGCCCGATCCCCGATCCGCGTCGCGGCCCGCTCGGCGATCCGGCCGCCTGGTAATAACGGTCGAAGATCGAGGCGAGCTCCTCCTCGGCGATCCCCATGCCGGTGTCGTGGATCTCGATCGTCGCGAACCCCGGATCGCCGCGCTGCACCAGGATGTCGATCCGCCCTCCCTGGCGGTTGAACTTGACGGCGTTGCCGAGGAGGTTCAGGAAGACCTGGACGATCTTGTCGCGGTCGGCGCGCACCTGGAACCGGCCGTCGGCGAACTCGCGCGAGACCTGGACCCCCTTCTGGGTCGTCGCCTCGCGCAGCAGCTCGACCGCCTCGTCGACGAGCGGCTCGAGGGGGAACACCGAGAGATGGAGCGACTCGACCTCCCGCTCCATGCGCGCGAGTGCGAGCAGGTTGTCGATCAGCCCGATGAGGCGGTCGATGTTGCGCAGCGACAGCTCGAGCCCGCGCGTCTGCTCGGCGTTCACCGGTCCGAGGCGCCCCTTGAGGATCATCTCGGTGAAGCCCCGGATCGACACGAGCGGCGTCTGCAGCTCGTGGGACATGCTCGCCAGCAGGTCCGACTTCATCGCGTCGAGCCGGCGCAGCTCCTCGTTGACGCGATGGAGGTCCGCTTCGCGGCGGACCACGTCCTCGTGCTCGGCCTTCATCTCGCGGTAGGCCGCCTCGAGCTCCTCCTTCCCCCGGCGCAGCGCGTCCGCCGACGCCGAGAGCGATCGCTCCGACGCGGCGGTGGCGGAGAGGTCGCGCAACACGAGCACGCGGCCGTCGAGCGCGCCGCGGCGCCCGCGCAGGGGCGCGAGCATCGCCTCGAAGGCGCGACCGTCCTCCGCCTCGATCCGCACGCGCGCCGGATCGGTCGGATGCGAGAGGATCAGCCCCGCGAGGCTTCGCCCGGGCTCTCCACGCGCGGTGAGCCGCCGCACGAGCTCGTCCTCGGAAAGGCCGAGGACGTCGGACTTCTCCAGCCCCGCGAACTCGAGGAAGGCGCGGTTGGTCATGCGCACCACGCCCCCGGACGGCGCGTCGGCGACGACCACGAGCCCCTCGGCGGCCGCCTCGACGACCTCGTCGAGGCGGGCCTCGTTGTGGCGCAGTTCCGCCTCGAGCCGCCGCTCGGCCGTCTCGTCGAAGAGGACCGCGAGCACGACGGCCTCGTCGTCGTGGCGCGCCGAGGTGAGCGCGGCGCGCACGCGCGCGGCGGGGAGGCCGCCCCCGTTGAGCAGCGTGAGGCGGATGGACTCGCTCTCCCCTTCCTGCGCGCGCTCGAGCCGGGCGACCGCGTCCTGGAAGACCAGCACGTCGGAGGTCGCCACGCGATCGCGCAGGCGCAGCCCCGCGACCTCGGCGGCCGACAGCCCGAACAGGCCGCCGAGCGCGGCGTTCCCGTACACGACGAGCCCGCCCCGAAGGACCGCGACCGCGGCCGGGAGTCCCTCGACGAGGCGGCGGTACCGCTCCTCCGACGCCCGAAGCTCCGCCTCGAGGCGCGTCTCGGCGGTGACGTCCTGCACGACGATCACGAACCCGGTGGCGTCCCCGGCGGCCGGGCGCGTCGGGCGCACCGTGACCCTCGCGGGGAAGGTCGATCCGTCCTTCCTCCGGAGCCCGTAGCGCCCCTCGATCCCCTTCTCGCGGAGGTTGCGGCGCGCGAGCTTCGGGAGGATGTCCTTCCAGCCGGTGTCGTCGAAGAGCACCGACAGGGACCGGCCGACCAGCGCGTCGGACTCCCAGCCGAACATCGTCGGAGCGCCGCCCCCGAGCGCGCGGATGTCCCAGTCGGGATCGGTCGCCAGCACCGCGTATTCGCGGGCGGTCTCGAGAATCGCCCGCAACCCGTCGTCGGCATGTTCCGCCTGCTGCAGCCGGATGCCGACGTCCTGTCCGAGCCGGTTCACCGCGTCCGCGACGAGCGCGAGCTCCGAGCCGGGCTCGAGCTCGACGCGCGAACGGGTCTTGCCGGAGCGGATCTCCTCGATCGCGGCGACGATGTCCCGGAGGTCGCGCCGCTGGCGGACCCGGGCGGTGATCGCGAGCAACGCCGCCGCGCAGGCCATCCCGCACGCCGCCGCGAGGACCGCGATACCCGCGAGCCATCCGGCCGGGAGTTCCATCGTCAGTGCCCCGCCGCCGGTCCGCCGGCGAAACGTCCCACCGGTCCCGGAAGCGCGAAGAGATAACCCTGCCCGTACGAGGCCCCCGACCGGCGCAGCGCGTCGGCCTCCGCCTCCGCCTCGACCCCAACCGCGACGACGGGGGCGCCGATCCGCGCCGCGGCCTGGACGATCGAGGTGAACAGCTCGCGCTTGATGAGCTGCTCGTGGATCCCCCGGACCAGGCTCGCGTCCACCTTGAGGTAGTCCGGCCGCAGGGTCTCGAGGGCGAGCAGGCTCGCGTACCCCGTCCCCACGTCGTCGAGCGCCAGGCCGAAGCCGATGCCGCGCAGCTCCTCGCAGGATCGCGCGAACTCCTGCGGCTGCTGCCCGAGGCTCCGCTCGGAGACCTCCAGAACGACGTCTTGCGGTCGCCGCGAGGCGGAATCGAGGAGCGCCGCGACCGCGCCGCGTTTCCAATCGGGGTCGGCGAGCGAGGTCGCGAGCACGTTGAGGAACAACTTCTCGCCGCCGCCCATCGCCACCGACGCCCGCAGCGCGGCGGAGCGGCACAGCCGGTCGAGATCGGCGCCGGCGCCCATCCGTCCGGACAACGCGAACATCGCCCGCGGCATCTCGAGCGGGCTGCCCTCCGGCCCGCGCGTGAGCGCTTCGAATCCGAAAACGCTCCGGTCGTCGAGGTCCACCACCGGCTGGAAGAGGACGGAGATCGACTCGTCGCGGAGGATCCGGCGCAGCTCGGCTCGGGTCGCGTGGTCCCGGCGCTGCTCGCGGCGCCGGTGCTGCGCGCGCGCCTCCTCGACGGCCTGCTGCACGCGACGCTCGAACCGATAGAACGGGTTCTCGCTGAGCAGCGACCAGCCCGCGCGGAACTCCAGGCGCGGCGAGATCCCGGCGAGGTCGTCGTCGTCGTCGAACGCCTGCTCGAGCCGCGCGCGCATCAGCCCCGCGACGCGGTCGAGCCACGGGCCGTCGGCCTCGGCTCCCTGCGGCCCTTCGGGGAGGAACACGACGAAGCGGTCCCCCGGGACGCCCGCGACGGCGATCATCGCCCCCGGCGGAAGCTCCACCCCCACGCTCTCACGCAGCGTGTCGCTCGCCCGAGCGAGGACCCGGTCGAAGACCTGCCATCCGTACAGCGATTCGACGAGGTCGAGGTTCGTCGCCTCGACGTGCACGACCCCGAGGTGGCGCCGCTGGTCGAGCATCCCCCGGAGGGCGTCGACGAGAAGCGGGTAGGCCGGTAGCCCCGTGTTGCGGTCGTGCAGCGCACCGCGCAGCTTCAGATAGGCGTTGCGGTAACGCTCGAGGGCCGCGTCGGCGACGCGCGGATCGTCCACGTCAGCTCCGCGCCGCGCGACGCGGGTACGATGCGAGCAGCCGCGCGACGCGGGACACGAGGTCGTCGACCGCGAACGGCTTCGTGATGAAGTCCGTGGCGCCGTATTGCAGCCCCACGGTCTTGTCGCGTACCTCCCCCTTGACCGAGAACATCGCGACCGGGAGCCCTTCGAGCTCCTCGTCCTCGCGCAGGAGCCGGAGCGTCTCCCAGCCCCCCATTCCCGGCATGTTGATGTCGAGCAGCACGAGGTCGAACGGCTCCAGGCGCGCCCGTCGCAGGGCTTCCTCGCCGCCGGCGGCGGACTGGACGTCGTACCCCGCCCCGGAGAGGATCAGCGAGGTCATCTCGCGGATCTCCTCCTGGTCGTCGACCACGAGGACGCGCGGCACGCTCATGCCGCCCCCCTCCCGCGGCTCCACCGCACGATCTCCGCGCGGTCGGAGGCCGCGAGCGTCGTGAACCGGATTCCCGCTCCGACCGGCGCCTTCTCCACCTCGACGCGCACGATCTCGCCCCTCGCGGACACGCGCGGCGCGCCGGGGATCGGGAGGGTGAACGCGAGGTCGATCCGGGCCCCCGCCTCGAGCGGGTCCCGCGTGGCGAGGAACATCCCCTCCGGGGAAAGATCGCGGGTGAAACCGCTCCCCTCCACCGCTCCCGAGCGGAACTCGACGGCGAGGGAGACGTCCACCCGCCCCTCGTCGCGCTCGCTCCACGACAGGTGTTTTCTCGCGGCATCCAGCAGGCGCGCCACGGTGATCGGCCGCGAGACGAACCCGTCGGCGAGCGACGCGTCGAGTCGCTCCTGCTCCCCGGGAGTCGCCAGGATCAGCACGGGAATACCCGGGCTCGCCTCGCGGAGGTGCGCGATCGCCGCGCCAAGCTCCGTCGCGACGTGGTGCGGGTCGAGGACGACGAGCCCCGCTCCGTCGGAGCGGAGCAGCGCGTGCGCGCGGTCGATCAACGCCTCGTACCGGACGTCGACGCCCCGCCGGGCCAGCGGCGAGCCCTCGAGCGCCGGAGCGTGGCGCGCGTCCCCGATCACGAGGATCGCCGGCATCCGTTCCCCTCGACGCGCGCGCCACACGGGTCCCCTCGACCCGCGAGCGCGCGACACCGCTAAAGTACGATGGCCTACAAGGGCGGCCAACAGGGAATTCTCGCGTCGTGACGCCGAATTTCCCGACGTCGCCGACGTCGGGTTCAAGGAGTGGAGCGGGAAACGGGATTCGAACCCGCGACCCTCAGCTTGGGAAGCTGATGCTCTACCAACTGAGCTATTCCCGCTCTCCCGGAAAGCGCGCGGAGGTTAGCGCCAAGCGCCGGTTCCCCGCAAGCCCGAAGCGATCCACCCCCCGCCGAGGACGAAGTCGCCGTCGTAGAAGACGGCGGCCTGGCCCGGGGTGATCGCCCGCTGCGGCTCTTCGAAGCGGACGTCCGCCGTCCCGTCCCCCCGATCGACCACGGTGGCGGCGACGCCGGCGTGGGTCGAGCGCACCCGCACCGTCGCGCGAAGGGTCCCGGCCGGGCGCTCGAAGGGGATCCACCGGACGCGCGCGACGACGCACCCTTCCGCGAGGAGCGACGCCTCGTCCCCGACGATCACGCGCCGCGCGGGGGCGTCGATGCCGATCACGTAGAGCCGATCCCCCGAAGCGAGACCGAGGCCCCGCCGCTGCCCGACGGTGAAACGATCGATCCCGTCGTGCCGGCCGAGGACGCGACCGCCGCCGTCCACGATCTCCCCCCCCTCGCGACCCGCCCCCGGGGCGTGGCGGCCGAGGACCTCGCGATACGACTCCCCTTCCGCGACGAAGCACAGGTCCATCGACTCCGGCTTCGCGGCGGTGGCGAGCCCGAGCGCGCGCGCCACCTCCCGGACCTCGTCCTTGGTCATCCCGCCGAGCGGGAACGACGCCGACGCCAGCTGGTCCTGCGAGAGATCGAAAAGGAAATACGACTGGTCCTTCGACGCGTCCCGCGCGCGGCGGAGGAGCGTCCGGCCGGTCGCCGCGTCCCGCTCGAGGATCGCGTAGTGCCCCGTCGCGACGCCGCCGGCGCCGACCGCCCGCGCGCGCTCGAGCAGCGCCCCGAACTTCATGAAGGTGTTGCAGCGTACGCACGGGGAGGGCGTGCGCCCCGCGGCGTAGTCGTCGGCGAAGGGAGAGAGCACGTGGCGGCGGAAGTCGTCCTCCATGTCGAGGACGTAGTGCGGGATCCCCAATCGGTCGGCGACCTGCCGCGCGTCGCGGAAGTCGTCGGGGGAGCAGCATTTCCCGTAGCGCTCCTCGACCCCCGCGAGGCGGTCGACCAGCTGCATCGAGAACCCGGCGAGCACGCTCCCCTCCCGGGCGAGCAGCGCCGCCGCCACCGAGCTGTCCACCCCCCCGCTCATCGCGGCCGCCCATCGCGTCGCCATCGGCGTCACCCTAGCAGCGCGCCGCACGCGAGGCGCGCAGCCTCGCCGCGATGCGGGGGAGAACCTCCAGCAGGCGCTCGACGTCCGCGTCGGAGGTCGACGGTCCCATCGAGACGCGCACGGCCCCCCGCGCCTCCGCCTCGTCGTACCCCATCGCGCGGATCACGTGGGACGGCTCGACGGCCCCCGAGGCGCAGGCGGAGCCGGTCGAGACGGAAATCCCCTCGAGGTCGAGGGCGATCACCAGCAGCTCCCCGTCGGCCCCGGGGATGGCGAAGTTGCTGGTGTTGGGAAGGCGGGGCGCCCCCGCGCCGTGGATTCTCACGTCGGGGACGACCGCGCGCAGCGCCGACTCGAATCCGTCCCGCAGAGGGGCGAGGTGCGCGGGGGCCGGCTCGAGGGCGGCCGCCGCGAAGGCGCCCGCGAGGGCGACGGGCTCGGTCCCGGCGCGCCGGCGCCGCTCCTGCGGCCCCCCGGTGATCGAAGGGACGAGCGTCGTTCCGTCGCGCACGACGAGCACGCCGACCCCCGCCGGTCCTCCCAGCTTGTGGGACGAAATCGCCAGCATCGCGGCGTCGCGGTACGCGTCGAGGGGAACACGCCCCGCGGCCTGGGCCGCGTCGCAAAGGAACGGGATCCCGCGCGCCCGGCACCCGCGCGCGACCTCGGCAGCCGGCTGGAGGGTCCCGGTCTCGGGATTGGCCGCCTGCAGGGCCGCCACCGCTGCACCGTCCCCCAAGGCCTCGAGAAACCTGCCGGCATCCACCGTTCCATCGCGGTCGCATGGAACCTCGACGAGAGAGAAACCCGAGGCGGCGAGCGCGCGCGCGGTCTCGAGAACGGCCGAGTGCTCCACCGCGCCGACCACGACACGGCGGGGGGACCGCGTCGCGCGGGCCGCGGCGCCGCGCAGCGCCGCGTTGATCGCCTCGGTGGCCCCGCTGGTGAAAACGACCTCGGAAGGACTGCACGCGGCGAACGAGGCCAGGGACGCTCGCGCCTGCTCGAGGGCGGCGCGCGCGCGCCGACCCTCGGCGTGAAGGGACGAAGGGTTCCCCAGCCCCGACGCGGCGGCGTCCTCCAGTGCCCGGCGGGCCGACGGCACGAGTGGTGCGGCGGCGTTGTAGTCGAGGTAGACGCGCATCGGACTCCCGGGAGGTCCCGAACCCGTGTGTTAAAGTAGCGGCCCCGCTGAGGAATTCCAAGTGTCGAAGAACGTTGAACTTAAGGGAACGGTCCACCTTCCCAGGACCGAGTTCCCGATGAAGGCCGACCTCCCGCAGCGCGAACCGAAGGTCCTCGACTGGTGGGACCGGATCGACGCCTACGGGAAGATCCGCGAGGCCAGGCGGGGGGCGGTCCCCTACGTCCTCCACGACGGCCCCCCCTACGCCAACGGGAACATCCACCTCGGTCAGGCGCTCAACAAGATCCTGAAGGACTTCGTCGTGAAGTCCCGCTCGATGATGGGGCACGACGCCCCGTACGTCCCCGGGTGGGACTGCCACGGCCTGCCGATCGAACATCGCGTGGACAAGGAGATCGGGGCGAAGAAGGCGGGGTTGGGCCCCCTCGAGGTGCGCCGCCGCTGCCGCGAATACGCGGAGAAGTTCATCGCCGTCCAGAAGGCCGAGTTCCGCCGCCTCGGCGTGTTGTGGGACCGCCGCCTCGACGCCGAGGAGGAGGCCGCGAACGCCCCGAGCCGCCGCGCGATCTACCGCACCCTCGACGCGACCTACGAGGCCGAGATCGTGCGCCAGATCGGGCGCTTCTTCACGAAGGGGGGCGTGTACTACGGCGAGAAGCCGGTGCACTGGTGTTTCTCCTGCCGCACCGCCCTCGCGGAGGCCGAGGTCGAATACGAGGACCGCACCGATCCGTCGATCTACGTGAAATTCCCGGTCCGCGGGCTCGACAGGCGCGTCCCGGCCCTCACGGGTCGTTCCGTGTCGGTCGTCATCTGGACGACGACCCCGTGGACCCTTCCCGCCAATCTCGCCGTTTGCCTGCACCCCGACCTCGTGTACGTCGCCGTCGAAACGGGCTCCGACACCTTCGTCGTCGCGGAGGGGCTCCTCGAGGACGTGCGCGCGAAGCTCGCCTGGGACGACGCCCCGGTCGTCGCCCGATTCACCGGCGGCGAGCTCGTCGGCGAGGGAGAGGACTGGGTGGGCGCTTCGGCTCCGGTGACCCGCCCGTACGGCGACGCCCCCGGAGTCCTCGTCCTCGGGTCCCACGTCACGCTCGACGCGGGCACGGGATGCGTGCACACCGCCCCCGGGCACGGCGCCGACGACTTCAACGTCGGGACGCGCTACGGCCTGCCGCCGTTCAACCCGGTCGCGGACGACGGGACCTTCCTCGCCGATCGCGTCGGTCCCGCGTGGCTGAAGGGCGTGCACGTGCTGAAGGCGAATCCCCTCATCGTCGAGGACCTCGGCGCGCGCGGCCTTTTGCTGCGACACGACCCGTACCCGCACAGCTACCCGCACTGCTGGCGCTGCCACAACCCGGTCCTCTTCCGCGCGACGCCGCAGTGGTTCATCGCGATGGAGGCCGACGCCCTGCGGGCGAAGGCGCTCGACCAGATCCACGCCGCGGCGTGGCTTCCCGCCTTCGGCGAGACCCGGATCGCCCAGATGATCCAGACGCGGCCCGACTGGTGCATCTCGCGCCAGCGCACCTGGGGCGTGCCCATCCCGGCGGTGGTCTGCGAGCGATGCCTGCCTTCCCACCCGGACGCGTTCGTTCGGGACGAGTCCTTCTTCGAGCACGTGCGTCAGCTGTTCCTCCGCGAGGGCTCGAACGCCTGGTTCGGGGCGCCGGGCCCGGACGGGAACCCGGTGGCCTACGCCTCCGCCGAGGAGCGGCTCGCGCGGATCCTCCCCTCCTCGATTGCGTGCCCGGTGTGCGCGAAGCGCGATCGCCTCGCGGTCCACGAACACATCGTGGACGTCTGGTTCGAGTCCGGGGTCTCGCATTCGGCGGTACTCGGCGCCGATCCGACCCTGCCGTGGCCGTCCGACCTCTATCTCGAAGGGCACGACCAGTACCGCGGGTGGTTCCACTCGTCGCTGCTCGTCGGGACGAACGATCGCGGGCGGGCGCCGTACCGGGGAGTGGTCACGCACGGATTCACGCTCGACGGCGACGGCCGGAAGATGTCGAAGTCGCTCGGGAACGTGATCTCCCCGCTCGACGTCGCCGGGAAACGCGGCGCCGAGATCCTGCGGCTGTGGGTCTCGATGATCGATTTCCTCGAGGACATGCGCCTGTCGGAGGAGATCCTCGATCGCAACGCCGAGGCCTACCGGAAGATCCGCAATACCTTCCGCTACCTTCTCGGGAACCTCGATGGCTTCGACGCGCGCGCCGACGCGGTCGCCTACGCCGAGCTCGAGCCGATCGACCGATGGGCCCTCCACCAGTTCGAGGGATTCCGGCGACGCGTGGTCGAGGCGTATGCCGCGCACCAGTACCACGTCGTCTACCACGAGATGAACCGTTTCTGCACGGTGACGCTCTCGTCGATCTACCTCGACATCCTCAAGGACCGCCTGTACACGGCGCCCAAGCGCTCGCGCGCGCGTCGTTCGGCCCAGACGGTGCTGTGGCGGCTCGCCTCCGGGATGGCGCGGCTGACCGCGCCGATCCTCTGCTTCACGGGCGAGGAGGTCTGGCAGGAGCTCGAGGGGCTCTCCGGCCGCGAGCGCTGGGGCACCTCCACCGTCCACGCGCAGGTCTTCCCGGAGGCGGACTCCCTCCCGGACGAACGCGATCTGGTGGAGCGGTTCGACCGCCTGTTCGTCGTGCGCGAGGAGATCTACAAGGCGCTCGAGCAGGCGCGCGCCGGAAAACGCATCGGAAGCGCGCTCGACGCGAAGGTCCGGATCGCGGGACCGCGCGACGTCGTCGATCTGCTCGCCTCGTTCGGCGCCGACCTCCGCTTCCTGCTCATCGTGAGCGGCTTCGAGCTCCTCGAGGCGCCGCAGCTCTCGGTCGAGGTCCTGCCCGCGGACGGCGCGAAGTGCGAACGCTGCCGCAACTGGACCGAGGACGTGGGCGCCGACGCCGAATACCCCACGATCTGCGGCCGGTGCGCGGCGGCGGTGCGCGCATGAGCCTCAGGGACGATTTCCGGAAGCGGCGTCTCTACTTCCTCGCCACCGCGGTCGCGGTGATCCTCGACCAGGCGACGAAGCTCGCGGCGGTCTCGTGGCTGCAGGGGAAGGGGCAGGTCCCCGTGATCCCCGGATTCCTGAACCTGTGGTTCTCGACCAACCGGGGCGGGCTGTTCGGCTACTTCGGGAACCTCGACGAGCCCTGGCGCACGATCCTGCTCGTCGGCATGCCCCTCGTGTTCGTGGTCGGGATGGTGCTGTTCATCGCCCGGACGGACGAGCCCGATCGCGCGACCCTGTTCGGCCTCGCGATGATGCTCGGAGGGGCGGTGGGGAACCTGATCGACCGCATCTTCCGCGGGGAGGTGGTCGACTTCCTCGACGTCTACGCGTCGAGCCCGAAGGTGGCCACCTTCGTCCTCGAGCGTTTCGGCACGGTTCACTGGCCGACCTTCAACGTCGCCGATTCGGCGATCGTCGTCGGCGCGGTCCTGCTCCTGGTGGACGTCTTCCGGCCCTCGAGCAAGGAAGGGAAGGGTTAGCGGCGCCGTGTTCCCCTCGATCGTCGATTTCGGCCGCGTGCATCTTCCCGTCCTGGGAGAGGTGCACCTGTTCCTGCCGACCTACGGCCTGCTCTTCGCCGTCGGCGCGCTTTTCGCCTGGTGGTGGTTCTCGCGCCGTGCGGCCGGCATGGGTCTTCCGAAAGAGCCGGTCTTCAACCTCGGGTTCTACAGCCTGCTCGGCGGCATCGTCGGCGCGAAGCTCACCCTGTTCGTCGTCGAGTGGCGCCACTACCTCGCCCACCCCGGCGACGTCCTCACGAGCTTCCGCTCCGCGGGGGTGCTGATGGGCGGCGTGGCCGTCGGTGCGGGGGCCTTCGTGTTCTACGCCCGCCGCCACCGCCTCCCGGTGCTCCCGCTCGCCGACGCGATCGTCGCTCCGCTCGCCCTGGCGCAGGCCCTCGGCCGCCTCGGGTGCTTCAGCGCCGGGTGCTGTTACGGCACGCCGACCGACGCCTGGTTCGGCGTGACCTTCACGAACCCCGACGCCTACGCGCAGACGGGCGTCCCCCTGGGGGTGCCGCTCGTTCCCACGCAACTCCTCGAGGCCGGCGGCGATCTCCTGATCGCGGCGCTTGCGACCTTCCTCTGGCGACGGCGCGACGGGCGAGGCGACGGCGCGATCCTCGCCGTCTATCTCGTGACCTACGCGATCCTGCGCGCCACGATCGAGATCTGGCGCGGCGACGAGGTCCGCGGCGTCTGGTTCGGCGGTCACGTCTCGACCTCGCAGCTGCTCTCCGCCCTTGCGGTCGCGGTCGGCGTCGGGCTGTTCGCGCACGCCCGCCGCCCGCGGGCCTCCGGGGCGTGAGCGCGATCCGGACCTTCGAGGCCGCGGGCGCGGCGCCGGGAGTGCGCCTGGATCGATTCCTCGCCGACGCCCTTCCCGAGTTCAGCCGCGCGTTCCTCCAGCGATGCATCGCGGACGGTCGCGTGTGCGTCGACGGAAAGGCCGTCACGAAGTCCGGTACGCCGCTCAAGGGGGCGACGTCGGTCGTCGTCGACCTGCCGTCCGCCCCCCCCGACCCCCTCGCGCCCGAGGCGATCCCCCTCGACCTCGCGTACGAGGACGCGCACCTCGCCGTCGTCCTCAAGCCCGCCGGCCTCGTCGTCCATCCCGGGCACGGCCGCCGCACGGGGACCGTCGTCCACGCCCTGCTCGGGCGCGGAATGCCCCTGGCCCCGGCGGGCGGGCGCGATCGCCCCGGCATCGTCCACCGGCTCGATCGCGAGACGTCGGGACTGCTCGTCGTCGCCAAGACCGACGAGGCCCACCGCGCCCTCACCTCGGCCTTCGCGAACCGGAAGGTGAAGAAGACCTACGTCGCGCTCGTGTGGGGCCGCCCCGACCCGGAGGACGGCACGCTCGACCGCGCCATCGGCCGCTCGCGCTCGGACCCCACGAAGATGAGCGTGCGCGTGCCGCGCTCGCGGGCCCGAGAGGCCACCACGATCTACCGAACCGTGGAGCGACTTCCCGGATTCACGTTGCTGAGCATCGATCTCGTGACCGGGCGGACCCACCAGATCCGCGTCCACTTCGCGTCGATCCATCACCCGGTCGTGGGCGACACCCGTTACGGCGGCAACCCCTGGAAATCGCTCCGCTCCCCCGCCGCGCGCGCCGCCGTCGGCTCGTTCCACCGCCTCGCGCTCCACGCCACCCGCCTGGAGCTCGACCATCCCGTCACCGGCGCGCCGCTCGCGTTTGTCGCCCCGATGCCCGAGGAGCTCACGCGGCTCCTCGAGGTGCTGCGGGATCCGTCGTGAAGCGCGCGAAGAAACCGGCGATCGCCGTGATCGGGTCCGGGCGCGCGGCGACGGCCGTGCTCGCGCATGCGGCGCGGCGCCGCATCCGATCCGTCCCGCTCGCCGAGGCCGAATTCGTCGTACTCGCCGTCTCCGATCGCGCGATCGGAGTCGTGGCCCGACGCCTGGCGCGCGAGGTGCCCACGGGGTGGGCCGGGAAAACGGCGATCCATCTCTCCGGGGCGCTCGGCCCGGAACCTCTCGAGCCGTTGCGGCGTCGCGGCGCCAGGGTGGGCGCTCTGCACCCGCTCACGGTCTTCGCGCACGAGCCGTCCCCCCGGGGCCCGCGTTGGCATCGACTGGACGGAGACGCGCCGTTCCGCCGGGCCGCGCGCGCCCTGGCGAAGGCCCTCTTCCCGGACTCGGAGGAGCTTCGCCCGCGCCGCCCGCTCGGCCCGGAGGGCCGGGCGCGGTACCACGCCGCGGCGGCGCTCGTGGCCAACGACCTTGCCGCGCTGATCCGCGACGGCGTGACGCTGTTCCGGTCCGTCGGCCTGCCTCGCGCCCGGGCCGAGCAGGCCCTGGGCGACCTCGCCTCCGACGCCACCCACGCGATCGTCGAAGGCGGCTTGCGCCGCGGCCTCACCGGCCCCGTCGTCCGCGGCGACGTGGGCACGGTGGAGCGCCATCTCGAAGCCCTGCGTGAGGTCGATCCGGAGATCGCCGAGGTCCATCGGGTGCTCTCCCTCCGCCTGGTACCGATCGCCGTCGAGGCCCGGCGGATCACGGCGTCCCAGGCGGCCGCCCTGCGCTCGGTGCTGCGCCCCCCCGGTGGTGGCCCGCGCCGAGGTCGCGGCGTATAGTCCACCGGCCTTCTCGGAGGACCCCCCGATGTCCCGTGGCTCCGCCTTCGTCGCCCTCGTTGCGGGAGCGCTGCTCCTCGCCCCTTCCGGGTTCGCCCCGGCCGCCGCGCAGTCCGAGTTCCACGGCAAGACGGACGTCTACCGCGGCGAACCGACCTCCGAGGGAACCTGGAGCGGCTCCTGGATGTACGTGAGCCGTGACCAGCGCTGGGCGCTTTGGCTTCGAGAAGGCCCGAAGGGAAAGGTCGAGGCCAAGCTCCAGTACCAGGCGCAGGGGGCTCCCGAGACGTTCGAGACCGACTGGACCGGGACGTCCGAGTATTACCTCGGCGGAACCCCGGTGAAGTTCGAGCTCAAGCTGACCCGGACGACTCCGGAGAAGCTCGAGGGGTCGTGGAACTGGGTGGCGTCCTTCCCCGACTCGGAACGGATCGAAACCGCCCAGGTGTCGCTGTACCGCGTCGCCTACGGCCGCTCGCTCGTCCTCGACTTCGGCAAGGAGTTCACGCGCATCGTCCGTCGCGGCGCGCGGGAGACGAAGACGACCCCCCTGGCCGCCTGGGGTTTCACGAAGGTGTCGAAACGCCACGTCTCCTGGGACGAGATGCCCTGGTAGCGCCGCGCCGGTGAGCCGCGTTCGTCCCGCCCTCGCTCCCCTTGTCTTCGCGCTCCTGCTCTTCGCCGTCTCCTCGGCCGTCCACGGCGGCTTCGAGCGCCGCTGGGCGAAGCTGGGAGGTGCGCCCGGAACCCCCGCGGTCGACGCCCACGTCGCCTTCGCGCTGAACGAGGGGTTCAACGGCTTCTTCGTGTATTCGCACCAGGCCGGCGCGTGGACCGCACGACAGGCCCCCGACGGCCCCTTCCTGACGCCTGCGTTTCGCGCCTTCGCCGCCCGCTGCCGGGAGCGCGGGATCCCGCTCCTGGTCTCCATCAACCCGGTCGCCGACGACGGGGGGGGGTTCGTCTTCTCCGAAACGGACGGAGAGCGCCGGATCCTGCGCTTCGTCGCGCTGCTCCGCGCGGAGGGGGTGCGCGAGATCGTGTTGTCGTTCGACGACCAGCCCACGCGCCTCACCGAGCTGCGCGACGTGTTGCGGTACGGGTTTCCCGCGGCTCCCGCCCACCTCGACCTCACGCGGCGGGTCGCGCGGAGGCTTCGCCGGGACACGACGCTGTGGCTGTGCGCCTCGGCGTATTGCGACCGCCATCTCGGGGTCGGCTCGACGCCCTACGCGAAGGCGTTCCTCTCCGGCCTGAAGCGCCTTCCCGCGGGAGTCGGCGTGGTCTGGACGGGTCCGACCGTCGTCTCCCCGACGATCACGCGCGAGGACCTGGCGCGCACGCGGGAGAGACTGGGCGGACGCCGCCTGCTCCTGTACGACAACTACCCCGTCGACGACGATCCGGGCGACGCGCTCGCCGTTCCCCTCGGCCCGATCCGCGGCCGCGGTCCGGACCTCCACCTCGAGGCGGCCGCCTACCTGCACTGCCCGATCTCGAGGCTCGGCGCGAATCGCCTCGCGATGCTCACGGTCGCGGCGTGGCTTCGCGACCCCGCGCGGTACGTCCCCGAGGCGGCGTGGAAACGCGCGCGCGAGCTCCTCGCGGGGAGCGATCCCGCCGCGCGGACCGCCCTCGAGACGCAGTCGCTCGAGTGGGGCGCCTGGGTCGACAGCCGATTCTGGAGCGTGCGCGAGAGGGAGAATCCCGAGACGGCGGCGGCCGCCCTGGGAGATCCCGTCGCCCTCGACCGCTGGACGTGGGTAGCCGCGCGTTACCCGGACCGGATGGCCGCGCTCGGCGCGATCGTCGATCGCCCGTTTCGGGACGACCTGCTCGACGTCATGTCACGCCGGCTCGCCGTCGCCCGGGCGCTTCCGCTCGCGGAGGAGTACCGCGCGCGCAGGGCCGCCGGTCGGCCCGACGCCTCGGCGCTCCTCGACGCGCTCGACACCGAGCGTGCGGCGCTCGCGGCCGACCCCGGCGCCAGGGCAGCCCTGGAGCGCACCCTCGCGCACGCGGCGATCCCGCTGCGGCCTCTAAAGGGCCCCTAGGCCCCGGCCGCCGCCGCCGCGGGGGCTTCCATCGCCGGCAGGATCGTCCGGAACAGCGCACCGCCGCCGGGCGCGGCGTCCACCCAGATCGTGCCCCCGTGGGCCTCGACGGCCAGGCGGCAGAACGTCAATCCCAGCCCGCGGTTCCCCCCGAGCCCCGCCTTGCGCAGCTCCAGGCGCGCGAACTTCTCGAAGACCCGCTCGCGGTGCTCCTCCGGGATTCCGGGCCCCTCGTCGGCGACGTCGATCGAAACCCCTTCCTCGCAGGGCGCCAGACGCACGGTCACCCGCCCCCCCCGGTTCGAGTGGTCGATGGCGTTCGCGAGGAGGTTGTCGAAGACCCGGCCGAGCACGGAGGCGTCCGCGCGGATCGGGCACGGCAGCGCAGCATCGAGGACGAGCACGATCTCGCGTTGCCGCGCCGCCCCCTCGGCGTCCTCGATCGCGCGCCGGGCGACGACGACGGCGTCCGCGTCCTCCAGGCGCAGCAGGAGTTTTCCTTCCTCCAGGCCCGCGACGTCGAGGAGATCGAGGATCATCCGGTGCATGCGCGACGCTCCCGCACGGCAGCGCATCACGAGATGGCGCGCGTCGGCGTCGTCGATCCTCCGCTCGAGCAGGTCGAGGTTCGCGGCGATCGCGGTGAGCGGGTTCTTCAGGTCGTGCACGAGCGTCTGCGCGAGCGTCTCCTTGAGCGCTTCCATCTCCTCGAGGGCGCGGTTGCGCAGCGCGAGGTCCGCCCGCGCGCGGTCGAGCTCCCGCATCAGCCGGCGCGCACGCAGGAGCGAGCGCACCTTCGCCAGGAACTCCTCGCGGCGCACGGGCTTGCTGATGAAATCGTCGGCGCCCGTGTCGAGCCCCTCCACGCGGTGCGGCGTCCCGTCCAGCGCCGTCACGAGGACGATCTGGACCATCCGGGTCGCGGGGTCGGCCTTGAGCATGCGGCAGACCTCGAGCCCCGAGATGTCCGGCATCATCACGTCGAGGAAGACGATGTCGGGCACCCGTTCGCGCACCGCCGCGATCGCGGATCGTCCGTCGGGGGCCAGTCGCACGGCGTGGCCGGCCGCCACGAGGTACTCCTCGAGCAGCTTGCGGTTGCGCGGGTCGTCGTCGACGACCAGAAGGTCGGCGGCTTCGCTACGCGACGGCTGGGAGCTCATGCGACACCCTCCAGATAGGCGGCGACCTGGGACGGGAAGGTCGACAGGCGGATCGGCTTCGTGAGGTACCCCTCGCACCCCGCGGCGCGGGCCCGACCCTCGTCGATCCCGGCGGCGTGCGCGGTCAGCGCGACGATACGGACGCCCGCGGTGCGCGCGTCGCCCTTGAGGCGACGCGTGACCTCCAGACCGTCGAGGCCGGGAAGCTGCAGGTCCATCAGGATCAGGTCGGGAAGCTCCAGCGCGACGACTTCCAGGGCCTCTTCGCCGGTCTCGGCCTCGAGCACCTCGAACCCCCGCGAGCGCAGGACGTTGCGCGCGAGCTTGCGACTCACCTCGTTGTCCTCGACGACGAGTACGCGCGGCACGCGGGCCCGCGCGGCGCGGGGGGCCTCGTCCGGAGCGACCGGCGCGGGAGCGGAGGCGCGGTCGCGCTCGGGGAGATCCGGGACGTTTCCCGCTCCCGCGCACGACGGGAACCGGCAGACGAACGTGGAGCCCTCGCCGGGAGCCGAGCGCACGCCCACGCTGCCGCCGTGCATCCCCACCATCGTGCGCACGAGCGCCAGACCCAGGCCGGTCCCCTGGTACTTCCGCGCGTACGAGCCGTCCACCTGGTGGAACTCCTCGAAGATGCGCGCGAGGTGCTCGGCGGGAATCCCGATCCCGGTGTCCTCCACCTCCACCACGAGATCGTCCCCCTCACGGAACGCGCGGGCCTCGATCCGCCCCCCTTCCGGGGTGAACTTCACCGCGTTGCTGAGCAGGTTGACGAGGATCTGGCGCGCGAGCTTGGGGTCCACGTGGACGACGCCGACGTCGGACGCCGCGTGGACCTCGAAGCGGAGCGACTTGCGCTCCGCCTGCACGCGGAGGATCGCCGCGGCCTCGCGCAACACCTCCGCGAACGACACGAAGTCGCGCTGCACCTCGAGCTTGCCCGCCTCGATCTTGGAGAGATCGAGAATGTCGTTGATGAGCTGCAGCAGGTGCTCCCCGCTGTCGCGGATGTCGGCGAGGAATCCCTTCTGGCGCGCGGTCAGGTTGTCGAAGTCCGGCCCCGCCAGGTACTCGGAGAAGCCGATCACCGCGTTGAGGGGCGTGCGGAGCTCGTGCGAGACGTTCGCCAGGAACTCGCTCTTGGCCTTGGACGCCTCCACGAGCTTGCGGTTGGTCTCCACGAGCTCGGAGGTGCGCTCCGCGACTTTCTTCTCGAGGTCGGCGTTCAGGCGCTCCACCTCGTCGATCCGGCGCTCGCGCTCCGCGATGCGCTCCCGGTGCGTCTCGTAGAACGCGACGAGGAGCCAGCACGGCGGGATGCCCAGAGCCAGGCTCCACGCTCCGAACGCCTCGAACAGCGCGAGGAGGACCGTCGCCAGCGACAGCCCCGCGAAGTACGACGCCGCGCTCCACAGGAAGCCCTCGCGCCACACGTCGAAGAACGACGACCCGCGCTCGAGGGAGATCGCGATGGAGAGCAGCCCCGTGTTGGCGAGGAAGTAGACCACCGCGGCGGCGGTGAGCGGCCAGAACTCCGCGAGCAGGGCGCCCCCCGGCTCGCCTCCGGCGACTCCGTACGCCCACGAGGCCATCGTCGCCGTCAGCATCACGGAGGCGACGTTGAACAGGAAGCGATGGCCGATCGTCGGTCGTTTGCGCCCGAGCAGCAGGCCGGCGACTCCGGCCACCGCGGTGAGCACCGCCTCGAGCGGTCCGAGACCGGCCAGGGCCAGGAAGACGAACGGGTGCGTCGCCGTGAACGAGCTCCGGAACGCGGGGATGGAGACGGGGCGCGACCCCGCGAGCGCGGCGAGGGCGGCGACGAGCGCCGTCGCGAGCGGATCGTCGACGCCCCCCGACGACCACGTCGCCCACGTGCTCGCGGCTGCGAGCACGGCGAGCGCCGCGATGTAAGCGTGCAGCAGCCCCCCGCCCCCGGGCGGGTGCCCCTCGTCGTTCACTCGGACTCCTCCCGTGCCTGCTCTCGAGGCCGGAGGCTGCATTTCTGCAAGATCGATTCCGGATCCGAAGCGAAGGGGAAAAGGAGGTCGCTCCCTCCGCTTCGTGGTTTTGTTCGCGGTATTCGGCACTTCGGAGGCCGTTCGCGGTGTCGCGCCGCGACCGTCGAGCCGACAACGGATGTCGGGCGCGGAACGGCCGATTTCGTTATCGTGACCGCTCCGTCCAAACCGCAATGCCTGGAGGAGGGCGATGTCCGTCGTCATCGACTGTCGCTACGAAGGCGACTTGCACTGCACCGCGGTCCACGGCCCGTCGGGCGACCGCATCGTGACCGACGCACCCGTCGACAACCACGGCAAGGGCGAGCACTTCTCGCCGACCGACCTCGTCGCCGCCTCGATCGGCGTCTGCGCGCTCACGATCATGGGAATCGCCGCGCGCCCGCGCGGCATCGACATCACCGGCGCGACCGTCCGCGTCACCAAGGAGATGGGGGCGACCCCGCGGCGCCACATCGCGAAGCTCACCGCCGTCTTCCGCCTCCCCGCGCGACTCGACGCCCGGGAGCGCGCGCTGATGGAACAAGCCGCCAGGAGCTGCCCGGTGCAGGCCTCCCTCGGCGAGCTCACGCGACTCGAACTGGTGTTCGAATACGCCTGACGGCTAGAACGCCCTGAGCGTCGCCAGCACGTGGTCGTGGAGCACGCCGTTCGTCGCGATCGCGTGATCGCCGAGCGGGACGACGTTGCCGTCGAGGTCGGTGAAGCGCCCTCCCGCCTCCTCGACGAGGATCGCGATCGGCCCCAGATCCCAGGGCCGCACCCCCGCCTCGATCCACGCGTCCGCCTTTCCCTGGAGGAGCATCGCCGCACCGGCGAGGTCGCCGTAGCAGCGGGACGACGCGGCGGTCGCGACGAGCGCGCGCACGCCGTCGCCGAACGGGGGCGCGAGCAGCCAGCGCAACTCTCCGAGGCTGAGCGTGGCCTGCTCCCAGCCGGCCACCGACGAAACGCGAAGGCGCTCCCCGTCGCGCCACGCGCCGAGCCCGCGGCCGGCCCAGTAGAGCTCGCCGAGCGCCGGAAGGGCCATCGCCCCCGCCAGCACGACCCCGTCCCGCTCGTAGGCGACGAGGGGGCCCCAGAAGCTCCCGCCGCGGGCGAACCCCTTCGTTCCGTCCAACGGATCGACGATCCAGCGGTCGCGCCCCGCCCCGGCGGAGCCGCTCTCCTCGGCGAGGGTCGCGTGCTCGGGGAACACGCGACGGATCACGTCGAGGATCGCCGCCTCGGCGTCGCGGTCCGCCTGGGTCACCGGCGAGCGGTCGTCCTTGAGATCGACCGCGAGGTCCGTACGGAATCGACGGAGGGCCGCGGAGGCGCCGGCCTCGACGGCGAGGCGGGCGGTGTCGCAAGCCAGGGCGACGTCGGGGTCGGCTCGCATCGGAACCCCTCGGCTTGGCGTCCCCAACGGGATTCGAACCCGTGTCGCCACCTTGAAAGGGTGGTGTCCTAGGCCAGGCTAGACGATGGGGACGCGATCCAGAATCGTCGCGAACCGCCGGATCTTAGCGGAGCAGGGGGGACCGCATCAAGGCGGGACGGCGGCGGATCGGTGAGCCGTGCAGGAATCGAACCTGCGACCCTCAGGTTAAAAGCCTGGTGCTCTACCAACTGAGCTAACGGCCCACGACGCCCGAGAGGATAGCAAACGACTCCGACTACAATCCCTCGCACGGAGGTCCCCATGCGCCCCCTGTCCCCGACGCTCGTGATGCTCCTCCCCCTCGCCGCGCTCGCCGCCGAGCCGGACGCCGAGGCCTGCAAAGCCTCGCTTCAGCCGTGGATCGGGAGGAGCGCCGACGCGCTCACGAAAGAGTGGGGCGAGCCGGCCGGGTCGACCGGATGGCGCGGCGGCGGGAAAAGACTGGTCTTCGACTTCGCGAAGCGCGAGGCGGTGGAGGTTCCGGCGACCGCTCCCCTCCCCCCGGGGCCGGATCGCGAGAGGCAGGACAAGTCCACCGAAGGGGTGGGCACCGGGACGACCTACTCGAGGACGTATTCGAAGTCGAAGGGGAAACCGGCCGAATGGAAGGACTCGACGAAGCCCGAGGCGTGGCTCCCGTCGGCCTACGTCTTTCACGTGAACAAGGACGGCGTGATCAAGAAGGTCGACTGCGAGTACGGGCCGCCCGAGTGAAGCCTCAACCGGTCCACGACCTCAGGGCGCCCACCGCCCACGCGTAGAGCGGGATGCCGATGCCGATGTTGAACGGGAAGGTCAGGGCCAGGACCATCGGCAGGTAGAGGCTCGGGTTCGCCTCGGGGAGCACCAGGCGCGCCGCGGCGGGCACCGCGATGTACGACGCCGACGCCGCGAGGGTCACCAGCAGGATCGCGTTTCCCTCCTCGAGGCCCAGGACCCGCGAAAGGACGAGCGCGACCGCGGCGTTCAGCAGGGGGACGGCGACCGCGAACGACACGAGAAAGGCGCCGCGCTCCCGGAGGTCCTTGAGGCGCTCCGCCGCCAGGATCCCCAGGTCGAGCAGGAAAAAGACCAGCACCCCGCTGAACAGGTCGGTGCACAGCGGCTTGAACGCGGCGTACCCGCGCTCGCCGGTGAGCAGGCCCACGGCCAGGCTTCCGAGCAGGAGCAGCACCGGTCCGTTGAGGAACGCCTCGTGCAGGAGCGTGCTCCAGCCCGACGCCCCTCCCCCGCCCGAGCGGCGCATGAGGATCACCGCGACGACGATCGCGGGGGACTCCATGAGGACCATCGCCGCCACCATGTGCCCGCCGTAGGCGACCCCCGCGGTGTCGAGCCATTGCGTCGCGGCCATGAACGTGACCGCGCTGATCGAGCCGTAGGCCGCCGCGAGGGCGGCGGCGTCGGCGAGGGCGAGTCGCCGGCGGAGCAGGTAGAAGGTGTAGACCGGGACCGCGCTCGCGAGCGCCAGCGCGGCGCCGAGGCCGCGCAGCGCTTCGGGGGTCAACCCGCTCGCGCGGAGCTCGACGCCCCCCTTGAACCCGATCGCCCAGAGCAGGTAGAGCGAGAGGACCTTGGTCACCGCCTCGGGAACGCGGAGGTTCGAGCGGACGAGAGCCGCGAACATCCCGAGGAAGAAGAAGAGGACCGGGGGGCTCAGGTGGCTCATGCGCCGACGCCGAGTCCGCGCAACACCCTCTCGAGCGCCATCCCCCGCGATCCCTTCACGAGGACGACCGCCGGCGGAAGGCGGAGCGCCTCCGCCTCGCGGGCGGCGGCGGCGCTGTCGGGAAAGACCCGCAACTCCCCCGCCGCCCCGGCCAGGCGGTCGGCGAGCTTCGACCACTCGGGGCCGACGAGCCAGAGGCTCGCCGCGGCCGCGGAGCGCAGCGCCTCGATCATCCCTTCGTGCGCCCGCGCGGTCTCGGACCCCAGGTCGAGCATGTCCCCCAGGACCAGGCGCAGCGGCAGGGACGCCGACGCCGCGCGCAGTCGCGCCGCCTCGAGGCCGGCGCGCAGCGACGACGGGTTGGCGTTGTAGTGGTCGAGCAGGACCACCGTCCCCTCGGCAAGGATGCGCTCCTGCCCGCGGCCCTCGGGAGGATCGAGCGTGGCGAGCACGGGCGCGATCGCCCGCGCCGGCATTCCCAGGTGCAAGGCCACCGCGCACGCCAGCGCGGCATTGCGCCGGGCGTAGGGGTGGGTCAGCGGGCAGGCGAGCGCGGGGTCCAGTCGCTCCGGATCGGAGGGCACGAGGGTCACCCCCGGGCGGCCCTCGAGCCGCGACAGCCACGGATCGTCCTCCGGGGCGAAGGCGACCCCCCCGCGCGCGAGCGTGGCGTCGAACAGGATCGTCTCCTCGCGGAAGACGTTCTCGACCGAGCCGAGGAGGTTGAGGTGCTCCTCCCCGATCGACGTGAGCACGGCGATGTCCGGAGCGACGATCTCCACGTGGCGCGCCATGTCCCCCGGCGCGTCGATCCCGATCTCGACCACCGCCACCTCCACCCCCGTCCGGAGGCGCTCGAGCGTCCGGGGAACGCCGAGCTCGCCGTTCTGCGACCGCTCGGTTTTCGCCACGCGAAACGCGGCGGCGAGGATCGACGCGGTGAACTCCTTGGCGGTCGTCTTCCCCGAGCTGCCGCCGATGCCGACGACGCGACCGCGGAAGCGGCGACGGAACAGGGCGGCGAGGACGCGATGCGCCGCGTGGGTGTCCTCCACCTCCACGAACGGAGCCGCCCCCGAGGCGGGGGCGCGGCCCCGCTCGACGACGCAGGCGACCCCGCGCGCGAGCAGCTCGGGGACGAAGTCGTGGCCGTCGCGCGCCCCCCCCTTCAGGGCGACGAAGACGTCGTGCGGCGTCGCGATGCGCGAATCGGACGTGTACCCGGATCGGCCGGAGGCCAGACGTTCGAGTAGGGGCTCGATCATTCTCGGTCACGATATCAGGTGCGTCGGCAGCCGTGGGTTATGATGCGCGGCCCCGCGGGGGAATCTCGATGCAGCGCACCCTTCCGGAACCGTCGTGGTGGGCGAGGCGCGCGCGCGACCTGCGGGCCGGATCGCATTACCTGCCCCGACAGGTCCTCCGCCGCGGGCTCGTCCTGCTGCGCCGCAGGATCACCGGCGCCGCGCCCTCGGGGCTGAGACGGCGCCTCGCCGCGCTGCGGGCCGCTCCCCCGCCCTGCCGGTCCATCGCGCCGAACGACGGGCTGCGGGCGTTCCTCCTCGACCCGGGCGTGAACCCGCCGGAGCGGGCGGAGTCGCTGCTCTCCGGTCGATTCGAGTTCGTCGGCCTCACGCGGGAGTTCGGCGCCCCGCCGCGCTGGAACGACCGGAGCGGCGCGCCGTCGCACCTCTGGCGCATGAACCTGCACTACCACCGCTTCCTCGTGGACGCCGCGGCGGAGTCCGCGCGACGCCCGGAGAGAGCGCACGTCCTGCTCGGCCGGGCTGCGGACTGGCTCGACGATTGGACCGGGGCCTGCCTTCCCGGGGACCCGGCCGGCTGGTCCGACGCGTGGAACAGCTACGCCGCTTCCACGCGCCTGCTGCACGCGTGGTGCGCCCGGCGGTTGCTCGAAGGCGTCGCCGGCGCCGCCGCCGAAGCACTGCGCCGTCGCCTCGACGGACTCGGAGCGTCGAGCGCCTCGTTCGTCGAGGCCTGGCTCGAGCGGGACCTCGGCGGGAATCACCTCCTCCGAAACGCATTCGCGCTGTTGGCGGCGGGCCGATGGTTCACCGGGCCGCTCGCGTCACGATGGGAACGCGTGGGGCGACGCGTGGTGGAGGAGGAGCTCGCGCGCCAGCTGCTGCCCGACGGGTGCCACGACGAGCGAAGCCCGATGTACCACGCGCTCCAGTTGGAGGACCTCCTCCTCGCCGCGCTGGCGTCGGGACCGGTCCCCGGCGACGAGCCCCTGCGGGAGCAAGCCTCGAAGCTCCTCGCCGCCTTCGGCGCGATGCTCCACGCCGACGGGGAGATCGCGCTGCTCAACGACAGTGCCTTCGGGATCGCCGCGCCGGCGCGAGCGCTGCGATCGCTTGCGGAGGACGCGGGGATCGCGCCCGCAACGCTTCCCTCCGGGGAGCTGCCTTTCGCGGGGTATTACCGCTTCGCAGGGGAAGGCAGCGTCCTGCTCTTCGACGCCGGCTCGCTCGGCCCGGACCACCTTCCGGCCCACGCGCATTGCGACGCCCTTTCGTTCGATTGGAGCGTGGCCGGTCGGCGTGTCGTGACCGACACCGGGGTGGACCGCTACGAGGCGGGCCCGGAACGGGACTTCCAGCGGGGCGTGGCGGCGCACGCCACCCTGCAGGCGGCCGAGCGGGATCAGGGGGAGCCGTTCGGCGGGTTCCGCATGGGACGCCGTCCCCGGGTGACCGGGCGACGGACCGGGCCGGACGTCGTCGAGGGCCAACACGACGGATTCGGCAGGCACGGAATCCACGCGCGCCGCGTGACCGTCGGGCCGGAATCGATCCGCTGGACCGACCGCCTGGTGGGTCCTTCGGACTGTCCCGTCACCGTGCGCGTCGGGTTCACTCCCGACGCATCCGTCTCCCTCGAGCGGGCCGGCGCCGTCGTCGCGTTCGAGGGAGGGGTGGTCCTCCGGATGTCCCTGCCCGACGACGGCGCGGCCGCGGTTGAATCGGGAATCCAGTGCGAGCGCTTCGGATCGGCCGTGTCCCGCCCGGTCCTCGCGTGGCGCGGCGTGGGCGGACGCGGACGCCACCACGCGTTCGAGCTCGCGCGGGTTCGCTGACCCCGGGCGCGCCGGGAGCCGTTACAACGCGATCTTCGTGTTGGGAGGCGGGGGCCCGTCGACCCGCTTCGTGCGGCGCCGGCCGAGCCGCGGCTTCTCCTCCCCCTCGGAGCGGTAGTGGTATCCGGAGTAGTAGTAGTCCCCGTAGAACGAACGCTCGAGGTCCACGGAATTGAGGACGGCGCCCATGACCTCCACCGGGATGTCCCGCAGCCGGTTCAGGCTGCGCCGGATCAGGTCTCGATCGTTCTGGTTGTGCTTGATCACGATCGCGACCATGTCCGCGATCGACGCGAGGACCACGCTGTCGGCGAGCGTCGAGACCGGCGGGCTGTCGATCAGGACCCAGTCGAAGTCGCGCTTCAGCGCGCTCATCAGCTCGCGGAACCTCACCGAACCGACGAGGTCCGGAGGATTGGGCGGGATCGGGCCGCAGGTCAGGACGCGCAGCGAGTCCAGCCCGGTGCTCTGCAGGTACGGGGCGTAGTCTCCGTCCTTGCCGTCCAGGAGGTAGTTCGTGAGCCCGGGCTCCCGGGGAATCCCCATGTGCTGGTGCTGCGTGGGACGCCGGAGGTCGCAGTCGACCACCACCACCCGGTCTCCGGAGGCGGCGAACGCGCGCGCCATGGCGGCGACGGTGCTCGACTTCCCTTCCTGCGGGCCGGCGCTGGTGAGCAGCAACAGCCGCTTCTCCCGGTTCTTGCTCGAGAACAGGATGCTCGTGCGAAGGCTCTGGAACGCCTCGCGGACGGCGACCGCGTCCTTGTCGCGGTACTTGGGGATGATCCCGAGCACGCCGAGGCCGAAGTACTGCTCGATGTCGTCCGGGGTGCGCACCGTGTTGTCGAGGTAGTCGAGGAACAAGACCACGGCGACGCCGAGGAGCAGACCGATCAGACCGCCGATGCCCAGCGACAGCAGCTTCCTGGGGCGGACCGGATACCGGGGCGCGGTGGCACGGTCGAGGATGGAGACGTTGTTGTTCATCGCGATCAGCTGCGATCCGACGCTCAGGCGGTTCAGCGTCTCCGCGACGACGTCGTAGACCTTGCGTTGGGTCGCGGCATCCGCCTTCTGGAGCTCGTACGTGGAGCTGGCCTGCTTCACCTCGTACGCCTGCTCTTCGGTACGTTTGATCTGGCTGAGCAGATACTGTTCGTTCCGCTGCGCCAGGCCGTGACGCGTCCGCAGCTTCTCGACGATCGCGTCGACCCGGGCGTCGATACGCTGCCGGATCCGCTCGATCTCCCCCAGCTTTCCGAGATACTCGGGATGCCCGGGCTTCTTCTCGGCCTCGAGGCGCCGGAGCTCCCGCTCCGCGGCCTGCCGCTGGCCGGCCAGGTCCTGCACGATCGCGTCCTGGCTGACGCTGGGAAGGGCGAGGACGTCCCCTCCCTCCCGTTTCGCGCGTTCGTAGTTGTCGATCTCCGCCTGGATCCCGGCCAGCTCGATCCGCAGCTTCGCGAGGCTGTCGTTGTAGGTCGCGAGGCTTTGCCGTAGGACGTCCTGCTGGTTCTCCGGCACGAAGAGCTCGGCCTCGGCCGCCGTGCGCATGCGATCGACGTCGGACGCGCCGAGCTTGGCACGGAAGCGATCCATGCCCTTCTGCACCTCGTCCATGATCGCGGTGAAGCTCGCCGTCGCCTGATCGACGTTCCGTTGAACGTAGACGTCGGCGAGGGTGTTCACCCACTCGCGAGCCTCGGCCGGATCCGTGCCGGACATCCGCAGGGTGACGAGCCGGGTATTCACCTTGGGCCGCACCTCGAGCCTCGCACCGAAGGCGCCCACCGGATCCGGGGCGTTCTTGAACAGCGGATGGGACTCGAGCTTGAGACGATGGAACGTCTGCGCGGCGACGTCGCGGCTCTTGAGGACCTCGAGCTGGGTGTTGAAGTACTTCTCCTCGGCGAGCCAGCCGCCGCCCTCCGCGCCCACCCACTGCTCCTGCCCGGGGAGGATCCGCCGCGCCTCGGGCTTGATCTCGAGGACCGTCGAGGCCTCGAAGATCGGTGTCGTGAAGGAGACGCGAAGGAAGGTGAGCCCCACGACCGCGACGAAGATGACGAGCGCGGTGTAGCGTCCCTGCCAGATGACCTTCCAATAGTCCCGAAGGTGCGCGTCGCGCGTTCCGCCGAGAGTGTTCCTGTTCGCCTGCATCGTGCCCCGTACCTACCTTTCGACCGCCGTCCGGACCGTCCCCAATATACGACCGTCCCCGATCACAGGAATCGGCGCTTCACGATCACGATGTCGTCGGCCTGCAGCTGCGGATCGGCCGTTTCGCGATCCTCCACCTTGTTGAGGTTCACGAGGACCTCGTCGGCCTCCGCCCCCGTTCCCGCCTTGCGGAGGATCCGGACTTCCTTCTTATTCGCCCACTCGGTCAGTCCTTCCGCCATGGCGATCGCCTGGAGCAGGGTCATCCCCGGAGTGAGCAGGATGCGGTTCGGCCGCCGGACCTCGCCGTACACGGAGACGTAGCGCGGCTCCTGGACCGTGAGGACATCGCCGTCCTTCGGGGTAACGGTGTCCAGCCCGGCGGGGTCCAGGATCGAAGTCTCCCCGGAGGAGCGGCGCAGCTCCACCGTCATCCCCTGGGCCAGCGCCACACCCGCCTCGGAAAGGACGCCGCGAAGGGTGGTCCCCGGCCGGACGGCGACGCGGCTCGAGCGCGGAACCGCGCCGGTCACGTAAACGAATTGACTCTGGTAGATCTTGACGCTCGCCGACACCTGAGGGTCCACGAGGTAATCCTCGGCGAGGATCCGGGCCAGCGCCTCCGAGAACGCGGCCTCGCTCATGCCCGCGGCGCGAACCGGTCCCACGAGCGGCATGGCGACCGTCCCCTCCGGGGTCACGGGAAACTCGCCGGACAGGTCGGCGTTCTTGTAGACGGTCACGGAGAGGACGTCGCCGACGCCGATGGTGTAGGCGGCGGAGCCCGCCGCGACGGGAGGGGGAACGGCGACCTCGAACGCGACCTCCGACGCACCGACCCGGAATCCGCTCAGCGTCATTCCGCCGCGCTCGACGCGCAACCGCGTCCGGGCCCCGTCCTTCTCGACGCGGACCCCCTCGGGAAGCGGAGGGGCGACCTCGACTCCGGTGAACGACAGCTCCAGCCCCCAGGCCTTCAGCGCGGCGTCGACGTGCGGCGCGGCGCCCTGGAAGCGCACGACGAGCGTTTCGCTCCTCCCGTTCGGTGACGATTCCCATCGGACGGTCGCGCCGGGGGCTTCGTCCGCCGCGACGGCGGCGGCGCCGACGGCGACGGCGATCCAAACGAGGGTGGCGGCGATCGTGACGCGGCACAACATGCTCAGCAAGCGGTCCTCCAAACTAGCCCCCGATCCGGATCGCCGTGCCGATCCGATCGTCGTCGAAGTCGAGCGCGGGGTCGGAGGAGGATCGCGAGGAGCGCCGCGCGTAGATCCTCCACTCGAGCCGCTCCTTCATGCGGAGTCTCCCCCACACTTCGGTTTCCAGCAGCCGGTCCTTACGTTCCGGCTGGAGCTCGGGGTATCGATTGCCATAGTAGGCCAGGGTAACGCCCCCGCCCAGCCGCCGGACGGAAGCGGTCGTCGCCTCCAGGAGGACCTGGTCGCTGACGTAGTAGTCGCCGACTCCCCCGAGGAGCGGGTAGGGCTCGCGCACGAGGCTCGCGGAGAAGGCGGGGCCGCCGGCCAGCTCGCGGCGCCAGCGTCCCTCGAGGGAAATCCCCTGGTATCGGGAGGACGTCGCGCCCTCGAACTTGAAGTCGGCCCAACCGCCGCGAAAGCTCCATTCCGAGGCCGGTCCGATCCTCCCCCTGCCGCCGACTCGCGCGGTCAGGCCGTTGACCTCCCTGAACTCGGTCCCCGAGTCCGTGGGACGCTCGAGCTCGGAGCGGGATCCTTGGGCCTCCCACGAGATCCAGGTGCGCGGCGAGCGTCGCAGGTCTCCCGAGACGGCGACCTCGTTCCCGGCGACGTCGTACAGGCCGGAAATGCGTTCCCCCACGGTCCGATTCGCGACGTGCTGGTAGCGGAGGAAAAACGACCGGTCGTCCCGCTCGTGCCCCAGGCCCAGCCGGGCGACGTTCCGGTGGAATCGCTCGCCTTTGAAGGTGACGTCGCCGCCGGGGTCGAACTCCCTCGTATCGAGCACGCCGCGCTGGAGGTCGTCGGCGACCTCGACGATCGCGCCGCTTCCGAAGACGAGCCTCGCGTCGACGCGGGCGTAGTGGGACCAGGAGGCCTCGACGTCTTCGATCCCGTAGTCCCGGTACGAGGCGACGTAGCCGATCCTCACCCGGCTGTTGGAGACCGGCAGCTCCGCGAAGAACCCGGGAGCACCCGTCCAGACGGTCGCCGCCTGCGGCGGCGTCGCGTCCGCGGCGGTCGTCTGGAAGACGTTCGAGCGCCGCTCGACCCCTGCGTCCAGAAGCGGCCAGAGCTTCACGCTTCCCAGCAGGAGGGCCGTCCGGTCCGGCGGAGGATCCTCCGCGAGCTGACCGTAAGCCCTCGGGACGAGCGCCGACGTCATCACGAGCACCAGGAGGCGCAGGACACGGGCGCGAGCCGACAATCGATCCCCCGCGATACGGTTCAAGGGTAGTTCACCGAGACAAGGGCACCGAGGATCAGGCACCCTCCGATGGACCGGCGGACGGTTCCCCCTTGGCGAGCGACGGCGCGAGCTTGATCGCCGCGATGCCGGCGACGGAGGCCGCCAGCACCAGCGCCGCAAGCGGCAGGTTCGCATCGCCCACCGAGAGGTACCCGGCGAGCGCGAAGGTCGCCGCGATCAGGTACAGCGACAACACGGCCCGGCGCGGGGACAAGCCCAAGTCGATCAGATTGTGATGCAGGTGCTCGCGGTCGGCGTGTGCGATGCGCCGGAGGAGCGACAGCGGGGTCGCCCGTCCGCCCCGTACGGCGCGCCGGAGCACGGTCGTCCCCAGATCCGCCAGCGGAAGCCCGAGGACCATCAGCGGGAGAAGCAGCGTGACGGCGGTCGCCTCCTTGATCGAGCCGCGGATCGACAGGATCGCGAGGAGGAATCCGAGGAACTGGCTTCCGCCGTCCCCCATGAAGATCTTCGCCGGATTGAAGTTGTACCGGAGGAAGGCCACGAGCGCGCCGGTCAGGGCCGCGGCGCAAACGACGACGCCGAAGTGGTTGAGTCGCAGGGCGACCGAGGCCATCGTCAGCGTCACGATCAGCGAGAACCCTCCTGCGAGCCCATCCAGGCCATCCAGCAGGTTCAAGGCGTTCGTGACGACGAGGATCCACGCCAGGGTGATGGCCGGGCTCCAGGGCCCCAGATCCAACGTGCTCCCGAACGGGATCGCCAGCGTCTCCACGCGGACGCCGAACCCCACCGCCACGAGCGCGGCGCCGATCTGGCAGAGCAGCTTCGTCCGCGGAGAGAGCTGGAACAGATCGTCGAGCAGTCCGGTCAGGAAGATCAGGGAAGCCCCGAAACCGGCTCCGACCCACGGAAAGGGCGAGGTCGGCTCCCCGAGACTCTGCGCGCGCCCCGTGAACAGAAGCGCCGCCCCGACCCCGCCGACGAACCCCAGGAAGATGCCGATGCCGCCCAATCGGGGAATCTCCCCGACGTGGATACGCCGCCCGCCCGGTGCGTCGACGGCGCCGACGTGGCGGGCGAACCGGATGACGGCAGGGAGGATCCCCGCGGCGACGACCAGCGCCACGATAAAACTCATCACATAGGCGGAAAAAGCCACCCGTCCTCCCGAAGCGAGGCCAAGATATACGGCGACCCGCCGGGTTCGTCGGCAGGATTCTCGCCGTGCGGGGCTCGCGGGCCGCCGGGGGCGGCTTTCGTCTCACTTTCCGGCGCCGTCGGAGACGCGCACGCGGACGATCCGTGGGCGGGATTGGACGGCGATCGTATATTCCGGGTCCCGCGTCCGCGGGACTCGATGATGAAACGAACAACGCTGGGGATCATCCTGGGTGCGACGCTCGCATGCGCGGCGGCGTACGGCCTCGAACTGGCGTTCGAATGGACCTGGACTCAGGTCCTGCTCGTCGTGATCCTGGAAGTGATCCTCCTTGCGGCGGCGGTGCTCGCCCGGCCCGAGCGGGACCTGCCGCTGCTGTGCGATCCGATCGTGCTGTTCGTGGCCTTCCAGGTGCAGTTCTTCGTCGTCGGACCGCTGGCCCTCCCCTACACCACCTTCTACGCGACCGTCCCGATGTCTCCCGAGCGCATCGCGGGAACCGTGGGTTGGTTCGTCGCGCTCATGGCGATGTTCTGGCTGGGCTACCAGGCCCCGGTGGCCTCCGTCCTCGCGGGCGTGCTCCCGGACTTCGCGGGAACGCGTCGACGGGTCTCGGGACGGCTCGTCGAGTCCGTGCTGCTGATCGGAATGCTGGGCGGGTGCGTCGGGTTCATCTACTACCAGGGCGGACTCGGGGACATGGTGAACCGCGGCTACGGCCAAGGCAAAGCCGGAGCGATGTTCACGGCGGTCTTCCTCCTGCTCGTCCTCGCCACCGTGCTGATGGCCTGGCGCGTGTTCAGCGCCCCCACGGCGCGCCGGCGCGACTGGATCCTGCTGGGAGCGGTCATCCTCTTCGAAGTCGGCTACTGGGGCATCCTGCTCGGACAGCGGAAGTGGCTCTTCTATCTCTTCTTCGGTTTGAGCGCGATCTTCCTCCTCCGGCGCGGAACGCGGGCGATCCCCCGCTGGCTGCTCCCCCTCGTCCTCGTGCTGCTCGTGATCTACCTCTCGGTTTGGGGAAGCGTTCGCGGACGTCCGCTGGCGGCGCTCGTCTCCGAGAACGCCGACCCCCGATACGCACAGATCGAGTCGCTGCATTCGGGCTACATCGAGGGTGTGGCGGGTCCTTTCGGCGGCGCGTGCCTGGTCTTCGAGGTCTTCCCCGAGGTCGAACCCTACCGTTACGGGCAGACGTTGCTCGTGGCTTTGCTCAGCCCGATCCCCCGAGCCATCTGGCCCGACAAGCCGGTCGGGCTGGGCAAGGAGCTCACCCGCTACATGGGCGGTTATTACGGCATCTTCTACGACCCGACGGCGGGTCTGAGCATCACCCCGACCCTGGTCGGCGACTTCCACGCCAATCTGGGGTCGATCGGCGTCCTGCTCGGCGGGCTTGCGCTCGGGTTGTCGTGCCGGACCGTCGCGGCGTACGCCGTCCGGAACATGCGTGACGGCCTGCAGCTCACACCGGCTCGCGCGCTGATTCCGGCGATCTTCCTCGCCGGGATGGTCGAGGTTCGCGCGGACCTGACGATGATGGTGCTCTTCTACATGTACACGCTGCTGCCGCTGATCGTCCTGCTCATGTTCTGTTCGTTCGAGTACGGGGAGACGGCGGCGCCGGCACCCGGTTCGATCGCTCAGGGGACGTCGGCGGCCGGTGGGTCGCGGAACACCCCGGCGCGGATCAGTCCCTCCGCGGCGAGCGTGCCGTAGATCACGCATCCCTCGCGGTTCGGGTGGGAGTCCACCGGAGAATTGACGTAGGCCCGGGGGTCTTCCCCCTTCCACCGCGCGTCCCGCCAGGGATCGATCGGCAGGACGGGAAACCCCTCGCGGCTTCCGACGGCCGCGACCATCGCCATCGCCTCCCGCTGCCGGTCGTCGTAGGTGAAGACGACGAACGGGATCCCCGCTTGGCGGCATTTCGCGTGCAGCGCGGTCAACGAGCGATCGATCGCCTGCCATCGCGGATGGTCCGACCTGTATTCGGTCGCCATGGAGGTCCCGGGATCGGCCTGCGATGGACGCAGCCGGCGCCCCAGCACGTACAGAAGCGCAACGGCGTAGCTCCGCTGCGCGAGGTTCGTCACCCGGGAGGCGCGTTTCTCGAAAACCCACATCCGCGGGTAGATGTCGTTCAGCGCGAAGAACAACGCGACCGCACGCGGACGCAGCGGCGCGACGACCGTCTCGAACTGCGCGAGCTCCTGCTCCGTGTTGTACGACGGGACGCCGAAATTCAGCGTGCGCACGTGGACGCCCGGGGGAGCGACGGCGGCGAGCGCGCGCTCCATCTGCGCGGGGACGCTCTCCTCGTACGGGACGCCGATTCCGAACGGGAAGGAATCCCCGAGTATCGCGACCCGGAACTCGCCGTCGGCCGGGTCGCGCGCAAGTTCGCGATCGCGCATCCCGAGGGCGTTGATCTCGACGGGCGCGCCGAAGAAACGTCCGCGCAGTCCCGGACGATTCCGGTACCCCATCGGCTCGTCCCGGATCAGCGTGTCCATGTAGCGCGCGGTCTCCGCGTAATAGGAGATCCCCGCGGGATCCGTGAGCCTCGCGACGATCTCGAGCAAGGCCAGGACGCTCAGGGCGATCGCCACGGCCGTGCGAGCCGCCCGAAGCAGGCGGCCCACGAGCCCGTCGGGGCGCGCGCGAGCCGGCCGGTCGCTCAACGGTCCCCGGCCGAGTCGGGCTTGCGCACGACGACCGGCGCCGAGCGATGGAACACCGCCTTCAGCGCGCCCGACGGGTTCTGGACCGTCCAACCGCGAGACTGGAAGTACAGCGCCGTCTCGTGGGGGTCGAGCTGGGCGGTCGCGTCGCTGTCGGAATCCCAGAACACCTCGAAGTTCGCCTCCAGAGGCCGGTAACGGTACGCGGTCGGTCGGGAGCTGAGGTGCCAGACGGCGCGGCGCGCGAGCCGCCGGGGGATCGCGAAGCCCCCACGCCACGCCAGCGAGTCCCGAATCGGGATCAGGGCCTTCAGGCAGCGTTGGCGGAGGTCGAGGTCCCGCCACGGTCGGACATGGAGTCCTTCGGCGGCCCAGGGCCGGCAATTCCAGGCCGGCGCGAGGTACGCGACGCCACCGGGGCGAAGGACCCGCGCGATCTCGGCGATCGCCAGATCGGGCCGGGGGACGTGCTCGAGGACCGCCACCGTGAACAACGCGTCGAGCGACCCGGAGCGAAGGGGCAGGTGCTGCATGTCCGCCGCGAACGCCGGTCGCCGCAGTCGGCGCACCAGCGCCTCGACCGAGAGGTCCACGCCGACGTAGGCCGGATGGACGTCCTGGAGCGCCCCCAGTCCGGTGCCCAGCTCCAGGACGAGCCCGTCCGGCGGGACGGTTCGCAGCAGCTCGCGAAGCGGAGCGAGATGTTCGTCCTGCTCCTCGCGGCCGTACGACTGCTCGGCGTAGACGCGTTCGTAGAACTCCCGTGCCTCGAGGTCGAGCTTCGCGGCGACCGATCCCTCCGCGTCGGGGCGCAGGTCCGGAACCCCCGAGAGAATCGGAAAGCGGCGCCCGCATCGCGCGCACTCGAGGTGGGCCCCTCGCTCGCACAACGCGCCCGCCTCGTCCGCGGCCCCGTCGCACGCGGGGCAGCAGAGTCGGTCGAGGACCCGCCGGAGCCCTTCGCGCAGCCCTTCCGCGATCACGGGGAGTCGCTCCCCAGGGCCTCCGCCCATGCCTCGAAGTCCTTCCGCTCGGGATGGTTCCGCGCCCAGGACTGCGCCAGGTTGACCGCGGTGCGGCGCTTGCCGGTGCGTTCGTAGAAATCCAGCAGCGCCCGGGCCATCGTCGGGTCGTCGCCGGGGTCGACGAACCCGTCGCGAAGCAGTCGCTCCGCGATCACGAGTTCTCCGGCCTGCTCGCACGCCGATGCCGCGACGACCCGCAACGCGTCGTCGCCTTCGAGGGAGCGGGACGCGGTCCGGAGGGCGACGCACGCGTCCGTCGCCCGACCGGAGCGCTGGAGGACGAGGCCTCGCTGGCGCAGATCCCCGGGCGTCTCGTGCCCGGTTGCAACGACGCCGTCCCACGCCGCAAGCGCGCCCGCGAGGTCCCCCATCGCCTCGGCCGTCTCGGCGCGGCCGCGCAAGGCGTGGTACCGCTCGTGGGTCGTCGCTGCGGCGCGCTCCGCCGCCTCCATGTCCTGACGGGCCTCTGCGAGCCGGCCGTGCGCCAACGCGAAGCGGCCGACCTCGAGGTGGAGTCGGCTGAGATCGAACCGCGGCGCGCGCGTCAGGCCCTCGCGCAGCCCGAGGAGGACCTCGTCGACCAGGGAGTCCGGCAATCGCCGGGACCCGCGCCCCCACTCGTGCAGCGACGGTGCGGGCATGCGTCGCGCCGAGGCTCGGTACGTCTCGCGCGCCCGCTCGGACTGGCCGGCCGATTCGTAGACCTTCGCGAGGACGTCGAGCTCGAGGAACCCGGACGGTTTCCGCTCGACCGCGATCATCGCCGCCCCCAGCGCCGCCGCGCGCCACGGATCCAACTCGCCGCGAGCGCGTCGTTCGAGCGCGTCCAGGTCGACCCCGCGGTCCGCGTCGATCTCACCCGCGCGAAACAGCGCGACGTCGGCCAGGCCGCTCCACGACCACGACTCGCACGGCAGGCGGAGGACCGCTCCGGCGTACGCGCTCCACATGCGATCGAGCAGCCTCGCTTCGTCGTCGGCCGTCCATCCTCCCGGCGGAGGGTTCACGCGCACCGCGCCCGCGGCGTCCCCGATCCACGTCCACACGAGAGGGTCCGACGGGTCCAGGTCCAGCGCACGCTCGAACCGCTCGAGGGCGATTCGGTACCGGCGCTCGTCGTAGGCCCGCGCCGCCGCGCGGAACTCCGCGTCGTACATCGTGACGCGCCACGCACGCACGCCGAGGAGCGCGAGGATCAGCAGGCAGGCGGCGCGAAACACCCGGAGCACCGGGTCACCGCCCCAGCGCGGCAGCGAGGATCCCCACGACGCGCGCCGCCGCCCTTCCGTCCCACAGCTCCGGTACGCGCGCTCCGGCTTCCATCGCCAGCGCGTCGCCGATCGCCCGCCGCACCGAATCCGCGGTCACGCCTCCCAGTCGGTTGGTGCCCTCCTCGATCGTGACGGGTCGCTCGGTGTTGGCGCGCAGCGTCACGCACGGCACCCCGAGGACCGTCGTCTCCTCCTGGATCCCCCCGGAGTCCGTGAGCACGAGCCTGGCCGCGGAGGTGAGCCCGAGGAACTCCAGGTAGCCCAGCGGCTCGAGCACGCGCACGCCCGACCCGAGCTCGATGCCGGCGCGCGCGAGAGTCGCCGCCGTCCGCGGGTGCACGGGGAAGAGCACGGGAATCGACCGCCCGAGCTCGACGATCGGAGCGAGCAGCGGCCGCAGCACCTCGGGGTCGTCGACGTTGGCGGGGCGATGCAGCGTCAGGACCGCATAACCTCCCGGCTCCACGCCGTGCGCGCGGTGGGCCTCGAGAGCGGCCGCGCGCGCGCGGAAGCGGAGCAGCGTGTCGATCATGACGTTCCCCACGAACGACACGTCGGCGGGATCGACCCCTTCCCGCGCGAGGTTGGCGAGCCCGCTCCGCTCGCTCACGAACAGCCATCGCGAGATCTGATCGGTCAGGACGCGATTGATCTCCTCGGGCATGGACCGGTCGAAGCTCCGGAGGCCCGCCTCGACGTGCGCGACCGGGATCCCCAGCTTCACCGCGACCAGCGCCGCCGCCAGCGTGGAGTTCACGTCCCCCACGACGAGCAGCGCGGCGGGGCGGCGCTCGACCAGGACCGGCTCGAGACGCAGCATGACTTCCGCGGTCTGTCGCGCGTGACTTCCCGAGCCCACTCCCAGGCGCAGGGTCGGCTCGGGAATGCCGAGCTCCTCGAAGAACAGCGCCGACATCTTCCGGTCGTAGTGCTGCTCCGTATGCACGATCGTCGCTTGCAGGCGCCCGTCCTCGCGAAGCGCGGCGGCGATCGGCGCGATCTTCATGAAGTTGGGGCGTGCCCCCGCGATCAGGACGATCTCGCGGCTCAAGACGCCGGCTCCTCGATGGGATCCGCCACGTCTTCGGCCGCGGCGACGAGCGCTCCTCCGAGGACCGCGTACAGCGTCGCCACCGCGGGGATCTGCAGATTGAAGTCCAGCAGCGAATGCACGAGCATCGCCAGGATCGCGGCGGCGAGCGCCACGGTCGTCCAGGAGGGCGGCCCGCCGCGGTGCCGCAGTGCGGGTCGGAGCACCCGCCAGACCACGGCGACGATCCAGACCCCCAGCAGGACCGCCCCGGCGATCCCGGTTTCGGCGAGCAGTTGCAGGTAGTCGTTGTGGGCCTGATCGGTGCTCAGCCACTCGCCTTCCCGATCGTAGGCGGCATAGGCGAGTCGGAACGTCCCGAGGCCGCTGCCGACGGCGGGGTAGTCCACCCAGATTCTCCACGTGCGTCCCCAGATGTCGGAACGCATCGACAGCGACGGGTCCCTCGCGCCTTCGGCGAAGAAGGCGGTCTGAAGGCTGCGGTCCTCACGGCCGAGCCAGCTCGCCAGGCCCACGCCCAGTCCGGCCAGCACCACGAGGACGGCGAGCGCCGGGAGCCAGGCGCGCATCCGACGCGCCGGCACGAGAACGACCGCTCCGACGCCCAGGGCGATGAGCCCGCCGCGGGAGTGCGAGAGCAGCATGCCGCACGTGCCGAGGACGGCAACGCCGCCGAGCAGCAGGAGCCTCGGCAGGGCCCAGGTGCGATCCAGGAGCGCCGCTCGCACCCCGGTCGCCGTGAGATGGCGCGAGGCGCCGCCGAGGATCGCCAGCCCGAGGCCGAGCGTGACCAGAAGGCCCATCTCCACCCATCCGGCGAAATGGTTCGGATTGACGAACGGGCCCATCGGCGTCGCCCAGGGAGGCGACTCGCGACCCCAAAGGAACTGGCCGCCGAACCCGACACGCTGAAGGACGGCGATCGCGCCGAGCAGCCCGGTCCAGCCGGCGATGCCCCAGAGCAGGTGGTAGCGCCGCAGGCGGTCGGCGGCGAGCCGGCGCGCGGCCAGGAACACGAAGATCGGGGCGAGCCACGCCAACGCCGCGGCACGCGAGGCCACGGGATGGATGGAGAGGCTCGAGCGCGCGGACCACGAGCCCCGATCCTCGGGAGCCGTGGGAAGGGTCGCGCCGGCGGGGAGCGTGGCGCCGGCGTTCCGGGCGCGCTCGACGAGCAGGCGCGGGAGACCCGCACCTCCTTCGGGCGGGACGAGACCGGTCTGGAGGGCCGACGTCTTCGGAGCGAGCATCGCCACGACGGGCCGGGGAGCGGGCATCGATTGGACGAGCCCCAGGAGCGCGATCCCGAGCGCGGGACCGGCGATCGCGCCGGCCGCGCCGGAGAACAGTCCCCGTGGACCCCCTCGCCAGCAGACGGCGACCAGCGTCGCGACCGAACCCGTCAGGAGCCACGCAGACGCCCAGCGCTCCACGGACGCGAACGCGAGCAGCGAGGCTCCTACGAGCGTCACCAGGGCGAACAGCGGGAGGTCCCACCGGGGGACATCGAAGCCGCCGGGCGCGGCGTGTCCTCCGGGGTCGGTTTCGGCGGTCATGGGCGGTCGAGGATAGCAGCATTCCCGCGCATCGGGGACCGCCGCGCGCGCCGCGCGACGTCCCCTTGCGCCGCCACGACCCGTCGATCAGAACCCGAAACGGCCGGCGAGCGACGAACCGGGCCGGATGATGCTCTGCGCCCGGTCCGGACCGACGCTCACCACCGAAACCTCGGCCCCGATGAGCGCGGAGAGTCGATCGAGGTAGGCGCGCGCCTGCGGCGGGAGCTCCTCCCAGGTGCGGGCCGAGGTCGTGTCGGTGTTCCATCCTGGAAGCGTCTCGAAGACCGGCTCGATCCGCTTCGCATCCGAGACGACCGGAGGCATCGAGCGGATCGCAGCGCCGTCGAGGCGGTACCCGACGCACACGCGGATCTCGTCCAGGGAGTCGAGGACGTCGAGCAGCATGATGCACGCTCCGTCGAACCGGTTGATCCGGTTCGCGTACGCCGCCGCGACGCCGTCGAACCACCCGCACCGGCGCGGGCGCCCGGTGGTGGTCCCGTACTCCCGGCCGCGCCGGCGGATCGTCTCACCGAGCCCTTCCGGACCGTCGAGCAACTCGGTGGGCATCGGCCCCGACCCGACGCGCGTCGCGTACGCCTTGAAGACGCCGATGACGTGATCGACGCGGCGCGGGGAGACGCCGAGGCCGCCGCACAGGCCTCCCGCCACGGTCGTCGACGACGTGACGAAAGGATAGGAGCCGTGGTCGAGGTCGAGGAGCGTCCCCTGGGCTCCCTCGAAGAGGATCGATCGACCTTCGTCCATCCAGTCGTTCAGGAGGAGCGCGGTGTCCGCGACCCAGCGCTCGATGCGCCGGTACTGCGCGTGGGCCTGAGCGGCGATCGCCCCGGGATCGCCGGGGTCCTCGCCCGCCTCGCGCAGGCGGGAGCCCACCGGCCCGTCCACCATCTTCTGGATCCGCTCGCGCAGCGCCGTCGCGTCCGCGAGGTCGGCGACGCGGATCCCGCTGCGCGCGGCCTTCGCCTCGTAGGTCGGCCCGATGCCGCGCTGCGTGGTCCCGATGCGTCCCGACTCCCCGGCGACCTGCTCGTTGAGGGCGTCGAGGCGCGAGAGCAGCGGCACGATGACGTGGGCCCGCTCGCTGATGAAGAAGCGGCCGTCGAGCGAGATCCCCGCGGCGACGAGCGAATCGATCTCCACGAGCATCTTCGTGAGATCGAGTACCGTGCCGTTGCCGATCACGATGCGCACGTTGTCGCGGAAGACTCCGGACGGCACGTGGTGGAGCGCGTGCCGCTTGCCGGCGATCGTCACCGTGTGACCGGCGTTGGGCCCCCCCTGGTAGCGAGCGACGACGTCGAATCGTTCGCTCAGCAGATCGACGATCTTCCCCTTCCCTTCGTCGCCCCACTGGGCTCCGACCACGGCGCAGTTCGGCACGGCGGATCCTCGGATGGTGTCAGGCGGGATTCGGCGCGGAGAGGAGCGCCTGCACCCGGAATGCGAGAGACTCCCGGATCTGCTGCTTGTCGAGGAAACCCTGGGCCCCGAGCTGGTGCAGGAATCCGAGGATCTCGTCCTTGTAGACGCTGCTCATGGCGAGCACGAGGGTGTCCTTCACGCGCTCGTCCTGCCGGATCTCGCGGAGCACGTCGAAGCCGGTCATCCGCGGCATCAGCAGATCGAGGACGACGAGGTCGGGGTGCTCCTCGCGCACGAGCCGCAGCGTCTCGAGTCCGTCGGCGGCGGTGAGGACGTGCAGGCCGGCCTCGGCGAGGATCTCCTCGCAGGTCCTCAGGATCGCGTCGGAGTCGTCGGCGACGAGGACGGTCTTGCGGCGCTCGATCGTCCGCCACGACCCCGACGACGACGACGACTGCACCTCGTCGAGCCCTAGGTCGATCCGGACGATCGTCTGGCAGCCGGGGCAGAGGTACTTGACCACGCGCTCGCCCGCCGGATAGTCCGTCATCCGGAACTCCGTCCTGCATTGCGGGCAACGGACGAGCATGAGGGATCCCGGCGCCGCGAGAGCGCAAAAAGACGGCGCAATATAGCACGTGCTAGCATCGCGGCCGCATGGTCCGACGGCCCCCGAAACGCCAGTCCCGCCTCTCCGGAGCGCCGCTTCTCGACGGTCGCGCCCTCACCTTGGAAGGCGTGGAAGCCATCGCCCGCGGCGCCCGGCCGACGCTCTCCGCGGCGGCGGCGCGACGGGTGGCCGCCTCGCGTCGGGCCGTGGAGAAGGCGACCCGGGGCGGGGCGCGGGTCTACGGCGTCAACACCGGCTTCGGCCATCTCGCGCAGGTCGCGATCCCCGACGACCGCCTCGCCGAGCTGCAGTTGAATCTCCTCCGCTCGCACGCGGCGGGGGTGGGGGATCCGCTGCCGGTCCCGGTCGTTCGCGCGATCCTCGCCCTGCGCGCCAACTGTCTCGCGCGAGGGCACTCCGGGATCCGGCTCGAGACCCTCGAGACGCTGGTGGAGATGCTCGCTCGCGGCGTCGTCCCGTTCGTCCCCGAGCGGGGCTCGGTGGGGGCCTCGGGGGACCTGGCTCCCCTCGCCCACGTCGCGCTGACCCTCGTCGGCGAAGGCGAGGCGTTCTACCGGGGAAGGCGCATGTCCTCCGCGGAGGCGATGCGCCGCGCGCGGATCCGCCCGGCGACGCTCGTGGCGAAGGAAGGTCTCGCGCTGATCAACGGCACCCAGGTGATGACCGCGATCGGCGTGCTCGCCCTCCTGCGCGCCGAACGGCTCGCCGCGATCGCCGACGTCGCGGGCGCGATGACCCTCGAGGCCCTCAAGGGATCCCACCGGGCGTTCGACGCGCGGCTGCACGACGCGCGGCCCCACCCCGGCCAGCGGCGCTCCGCGTCGAACCTGCGCCGCCTGCTCGAGGGGAGCGCGATCGAGCGTTCGCACGCCGACTGCGGCAAGGTCCAGGACGCCTATTCGCTGCGCTGCATGCCCCAGGTGCACGGGGCGGTCCGGGACGCCTTGACGCACGTGCGCGGCGTCCTCGCCGTCGAGATCAACGCATCGACGGACAACCCGATGGTCTTCGCGGAGGACGGCGATCTCGTTTCCGGGGGGAACTTCCACGGGCAGCCGGTGGCTCTCGCCCTCGACCACCTCGCCGTCGCGTCGTGTTCGCTCGCGACGATCGCGGAGCGGAGGATCGAGCGCCTGCTCAATCCCGACCTGTCCGACCTCCCGGCGTTCCTCGCCCACGAGCCAGGCCTGCACTCGGGATTCATGATGGCCCACGTCACCGCCGCCGCCCTGGTCTCCGAGAACAAGATCCTCGCCCACCCGGCGACCGTCGACACGATCCCCACCTCCGCCGCCAAGGAGGACCACGTGTCGATGGGGGTGACCGCGGCCTGGAAGGCCGCGCGCATCGTGGACAATGTCGAGGCGGTGCTCGCGATCGAGCTGCTCGCCGCCGCGCAGGGGCTCGACTTCCTGCGCCCCCTGCGTCCCGGGCCGGCCGTGGCCGCCGCGCATCGCGCCGTCCGTCGGGTGGTGCCCCATCTCGACGGCGACCGGGTCCTTGCCGTGGACATCGCGCGGATGCGGGAGGCGATCGCGGACGGCCGCATCCTGCGCGCGGTGGAGGGGGTGGTGGACGGCAAGGGGCTCGAACCCTCGACCTCGGCGTTGCGAACGCCGCGCTCTCCCAGCTGAGCTAGCCGCCCGTTTTCCTGCCCAATCGAACGCTGGTGGGGCGTGCAGGATTTGAACCTGCGACTTCCACCGTGTGAAGATGGCACTCTACCGCTGAGTTAACGCCCCGGTTGCCTGTACCGGCGGATCCGCCGTGCGGAACCGCCGCCGAAGCGGCGCGCTTTATAGCACACCGCCCGCTCCCCTTCTATATTCCGTCCGGCTCCCGGAGGTGGTGCGGTGCTTTCTCCCGATGCGTCGAGCGGCAACGTGCTGCTCCTCACCGACTCCCCCGAGCGCGGGGAACGGCTCGGTCGCTGGATCGCCACCACCGGCGAGAGGCCCGTCGTTCTCTCGGGGGCCGAGAAGTTCCTTATGGAAACCGGCGACGACGAGTCGATCGACCTCCTCGTCACCGACCTCGACACCGACGATCCGGCGGCGCGCGGACTGATGGACCGCCTCGCCACGGGCGAACTGTTCCGGGACGTCCCGCAACTGCACGTCTTCCGGGACCTCGCGTTCCGCGACCACTTCCTCGCCGGACACCCTTCCCAGGCGGCCCTCGCCATGGCGGCCCCTGCCGAGGCGGAGGGGTTCCAGGCCCGGGTCCGCCTGGCGAGCGAGATCGGACGGCTCCGCCGGGAGCTCGCGCGCGGCTCGATCCGGGACCCGATGACCGGCCTGTTCAACCGCCGCTACCTGATGCTGCGACTGGAGGAGGAGTTCTCCCGCGCGCGACGGCATCGCACACCCCTCTCCCTGCTCCTCCTCGACATCGACCACCTCAAGAAGATCAACGACGCGTTCGGGCTCGTCGCCGGCGACACCGTGATCCGCAAGGTGGCGCAGACGATCCGCGCGCAGGTGCGGCGTGAGGACCTGCTCGGCCGCACGGGGGAGGAGTCGTTCGGCATCCTCCTGGCCAACAACCGCTATCGCGGCGCGGCGATCCTCGCGAACAAGATCCGGAGCGAGGTGGAGGAGTTGCTGCTCCAGTTCCGCGGCGAGAGCTTCCACGTCCGGATCTCCGCCGGCGTATCGGCCTTTCCGGACAACCCCTCGATTCGGGGGGCGGACGACCTCGTCCGAACGACGGAGGACGCCCTCGCCGCCGCGAAGTCCCGCGGAGGCAACCGCGTGGCGGTCGACGAGGGGATCCTGCGGCGCGACCGTCGCGTCGTGCTCGTCGCGGATCCGGACCCCACGCTGCTCGACCTCGCGGAAGACCTTCTCGGCCTCGACGACCTGCTGGTCGCCCGGGCCGAGAACGCCGCCGCCGCGTTGGCCGCCGTCGCCGTCCGCCCCCCCGACCTCCTCGTCGTCGACCTCGGTCTCGCCGAGTCCGAAGGGGGCGCTCGGTTTCTCGAGCGTCTGCAGCGCGGGGACGGAGGACGGCGCGTCCCCGTGATCGCGCTGGCACGCGAGGCCGGGGCCGACCCGGATGCCCTCGCTCGCCTGGGCGTCGACCGTTTCCTCACGAAGCCGTTCAGCGTGAGCCTTCTGAGGGGGCTCGCGCAGGAATTGCTGGACGCCTACCGGCCCTCCTGACGCGGCACGACACCCCCGGTCCGACAAATTGGCCGCATCCGCGGATTCCCGCGCGAAAAAGGGTGTGCCGCCGTCCGACCGCTCTCCCCGAGCATTGGCACCGCCATTGCTTATTCATGATCTCGCGAACTAGATACTGGCTCTCGAACCCAACCAGCGTGGAACCGGAAACGTCGGAAGGATGGTCCGACGGTTCCGGTTTCGCTGTTTTGGGGCCCAATCTCCCGGCGAGCCGCCACGCCGGCCTTCCTCCGACCCTCACACCCCCCTGCTGGAGAGCGACGCTTGTTGCAACGGGACGTTGCAACGTGCATCACTTCGGCCTATACGGGTGGTCATGATCCCCGACGTGCTCTCCGGCCGTTACCGCGTGGTCCGCGAGATCGGCCGAGGCGGGATGGGGCTCGTCCTCTTCGTGCGGGACGAGGCGGCCGGGCGCGACGTCGCGCTGAAACTGCTCCAGGACCGCGAATACTCCGACTCGGGGCTTCGCCACTTCGAGCAGGAGTTCCGGACCCTCACCGCGCTCTCCCACCCGGCGCTCCCCGAGGTCTTCGACTTCGGTCGCCTGCGGCTGCCGGATCGCGACTCCGTCGTCCCGTTCTTCACGATGGAATTCGTCGCCGGACAACACGCCGACCGTTTCCTCGCGGGCGAGCCGGTGGACTTCCCGGCGGTCACGCGCGTCCTGGCGCAGCTGCTCGAGGCCCTCGCCTATCTCCACGCCCACGGGTTCGTCCACCAGGACGTGAAGCCGTCGAACCTCCTCGTCTCGGGGGACCGGGCGGCACCGCGGGTCAAACTGATGGACCTCGGCCTGGCCGGGCCGCCCCGCGAAGGCGCGGGGCCCGGGCGCATCCGCGGAACGGCGGCCTATCTCTCTCCCGAGGCGGCCCGCGGCGACGCGGTCGACCCGCGCGCCGATCTGTACGCCGTGGGATGCGTCGCCTACGAGCTCGTCACCGGACGCGCGCCGTTTTCGGGGGCGACCCCTCTCTCGGTCGTGCGCGGGCACCTCGTCGAGCCGCCGCTTCCGCCACGCTCGCTCAACCGAGACGTCCCCGCCCCTCTCGAGGCGTTCATCCTCCGTCTGCTCGAAAAGGACCCCGGCCGGCGTCCCGCCAGCGCCGATCGGGCCCTCGAGCAACTCGACCGCTCGGCGGGAGGCACCCTCGTCGGCGCCCCCGCGGATCGGCGTTTCCGCGCGCTGGGCGGAGGGTTCACCGGAAGGCAGGCGGAGGTCGAGCGCATCCGCGCGGCGATCGCCGCCGCGTCCCGCGGCGGCGCGGCGTGGATTCTCATCTCCGGAGAGGCCGGCATCGGGAAGTCGCGCCTGCTGCGCGAGGCCCAGGTCCTCGCGCAGCTCGACGGCGGCGAAGTCTTCGCCGGACGTCCGTCGCTCGCCGACGCGCTCGCCCAGGCGTTGCGGGCGCGCGGCCCGCTCCCCCCGGAGATCGAGGAACGCCACGGCGGCGCGCTCGCCCGGTTCCTGGGGACCGGCGAGCCGGAGATCGACGACGACCGCTCGGGGGCGTCGTTCGAGATTCCCGGCGCGGTGGCGGCGGCGCTCGCATGCGTCGCGCGCGGCGCGCCGGTCCTGCTCGCGGTGGACGACCTGCACGCGGCCGACGAGACGACGTGTGCGTGCCTTGCGCACCTCGCCACGCAGGCTCCGGCCGGGGTCGTCGTTCTCGGCGCGTGCCGTGACGACGGCCTCGCGCGCCGGACTCCCCTTTCCGAGGCGACGGCTCGGTGCCGCGAGTCCGGGCGGCTCGAGGAGCTCGTCCTCGGTCCGCTCGGCGCCGCCGACACGGCGGCGATCCTGCGCTCCCGACTGGGAGTCGACGACGTACCGGATTCGTTTCTCGCGCGCGTGGTCGAGGACACGCGCGGGAACCCGCTCCATCTCGGAGAGCTCGTCGCCCTGCTGGTGCAGGAGGGGCACGTCCGCCCCGGTTCCGGGGTCCCGCTCGATCCCGACGCGCTCGCGCGGCTCGAGATTCCGAGTCGTATCCGCGATCTCGGCGCGCGCCGGATCGAGGCGCTCGAACCGGGGGCGCGGCGCGTGCTCGAGGCGCTCGCGACACTCGGCGAAGAGGGCGCGGACCTCGACGCGATCGCGGCCGTCGCGGAAACCAAGTGGGAGACCGCCTCGCGCCAGCTCGCCGAGCTCGAACACGCCGGCCTCGTCGTCCGCCGCGACGCGGACGGCGAGGAGGCCGCCTTTCGATGCGCCCATCGCGGGATCGCCGAGATCCTCGACGAAACCACGCCGCCCGAACGGATGCGGCGCCTGCACGAGCAGGCGCTCTCCTACCTCGAACGACGCGGCGTGCCCCGCCGTCACGACGCCTGGCGCCAGCTCGCCCGGCACGCCGAGCGCGCCGGCCGAGCCGGGCGCGCGATCGAGGCGTGGGGCCGGGCGGGCGACCTCGCCCGCGAGATCCACGCGAGCCGGGAGGCGATCGCCGCGTGGTCGCGCGCGATCGAGCTCGCCCAACGCCAGCCCGACGCGCCGGCACCGCTGCTGTGCAGCCTCTACGAGCGACGGTCGGCGCAACACGCGCTCGCGGGGGACGCCGCGCGCGCCGAGGAGGATGCGCGATGGATGCTCGCGCGCGCCGAGAAGGGAGGGCAGGACGCCCTCCGCGCCCGGGCTCACGTCCGGCTCGGCGAGGCGCTCGGCGCGCGGGAGCGCGCCGACGAGGCGATCGAGTCCCTGGAGGTCGCCGCGGCGATCGCGGAGCGCCTGCGCGACACGGAGATCGCCTGCGCCGCCCACGCCGGCATCGGGCGCGCCCACGCCGCCGCCGGGCGCGGCGAGGAGGCGCTGCGGTCCTTCGAGCGCGCCCAGGCCCGCGCATCCGAAGCGGGGCTCGTGGCGCGCGAGGTCGACGCGCTCGTCGCGCAGGGGGCGCTCCTGCGCGAGCGGGGCGACTTCAAGGCTTCGCTCGCGCGCTACGAGGCGGCGGCCTCCCGCGCGGGGCGACGCGCCGGGGCCGCTGCGGAAATCGTCGCTCTCGAGGGAGCGGCGCTCGCCCTGGAGGTCCAGGGGCGATACCGGGAAGCCATCGCCGCCTACGCGACCGCCCGCGACCGAGCCCGCGAACGGGGCGATGCCGCGACCGCGGCCGCCCTGACCCTCGCCCTGGGCTCCGCGCGCGCACGGCTCGCCGACGACGCGGGCGCCCGAGCCGAGTTCGAGGACGCGCTCGAGCAGGCCCGGCGTCTCGACTCGCGCGAGCTGGCGGTGCGGGCCCATGCCTGCGTCGCCGCCCTCGAGGTCCGACGAGGGAACTACGACGCCGCGCTCGAGGCGGCCCACGAGGCGCTGCGGCGCGCGCGCCGCCCGGGCGGGCGGCCCGATCTCGAGGCGGAGGCGCTTCACGGCGCAGGGCGCGTGCACCTGCGCCTGGGCGACCGTCCCGGCGCCGGAACGGCCCTCGTCGAGGCGGAGCGCCTGTCGCGCGACTCGCACCTTCCGCGCCTTTCGGCCGCGATCGTCGGCGACCTCTCGGAGTTGCGTCGGCTCGAGGGAAACGCGGTCGAGGCGCGTCGCCTCGCCCAGGAGGCCGCCTTCCTCGCCCGGCGCGCCGGCGACCGGCGCCTCGAGGCGGCGGGTCTCGCGAGGCTCGGCGAGGCGCACCTGCTCGACAACGACTGGGACCGCGCCCGCGTGGCGGCGAGCAAGGCTCTCGGGCTCGTCGAGGGATCCGGCGCCGCCGTGGAGGAGGCGGAGGCGCTCGCCCTTCGCGCGCGGATCGCGCTGGGACAGCCCGGGGGGGACGTCGTGCAGTCCGAGGCCGACGCCCTCGAGGCGCTCCAGCGGCTCCGGGACGCCGGGGAGGCCGACGCGCTCGGCTCGGTCGAACACCTCGCGGCGCGGGCTGCGGGCCGTCTCGGGCGCAGGACCGAATCGCTGGAGCGGCTCGCGCGCGCACGCGCCTCCCTCGAGCAGTTCCGTTCGCGCGTGCCGTCGCGGTGGCGCGAAGCGTGGAGCTCGGACCCGCGTCGCCGGGACCTCGAGGAGGAATGGTCGCGGTCCCGGCCTGCCGCGCCGGGAGGCGACGACGCGGCGCCTTCCGATCCGGGACCTGCCTCGGAGGTCTCGCGCCTGCGCCGGGAGAACGCGGCGCTCAAACGCCTCCTCGACGCCCTGCGAGGCCTGGGGGCCGAACGCGACCCGGAGCGCCTCGCCGAGGCGGTCGTCGCCACGGCCGTCGAGCTGACCCGGGCCGAGCGCGGCTTCCTGCTGGAGCGGCGCGCGGACGGGGGGATCGAGGTGCGGGCCGCCTCCGGTCCCGGGGCGGGGTCGCCGAGCTCGGCGATCGCGGCGCGCGCGTTCGACTCGGGAGCCGCCGTGCTCGCCACCGACGCCGCCTCCGACCACGCGTGGACCGACGCCTCGTCGGTCGCGGAGCTGGGCATCCGGTCGGTCGTCGCGGTCCCCGTGAGAGCGGGCCCCGAGGTGAACGCGGTGCTCTACCTCGATCACCGGGGCGCCGCCGCGATCTTCGACGCCGCCCACGTGGAGATCGCGTCGCGGCTGGGGGAGCAGGTCGCCCTCGCCCTCGCCGCGGCGCGCCTGGTCGCCCGGCTCGAGGATCAGCGCGAGACACTCGACCGGCTCAACCTGGAGCTCGAGCGCACCGCCGCGGAGCAGCGCGCGGAGCTTGCCGACGCGCGCGAGCGGATCGCGGCGAGCCAGTCCAGCCTCGAGCTCCGCTACGCCTTCGAGCAGCTCGTCGGCGCCTCTCCGCTCATGCAGCGGCTGTATCACCGCATCGAGCGGCTCGCGCCCAAGCGCCTTCCGGTGCTCGTCGTCGGGGAGTCGGGAACGGGGAAGGAGCTCGTTGCACGCGCGCTGCACGCGCGCAGCGATCGCAGCGGCGGCCCCTTCTTCACGGTCAACTGCGCGGCGCTTCCGGAGAATCTGCTCGAGAGCGAGTTGTTCGGTTACCGCAAGGGGGCGTTCACCGGCGCCGACCGCAACAAACCCGGCTACTTCGAGCTCGCGCACGGCGGGACTCTCTTCCTCGACGAGATCGGCGAGATGGGCGCCGCGATGCAGGCGAAGCTCCTGCGCGTCCTGCAGGAAGGCGAGGTGCTCCCGGTGGGAGGCCACGCTCCGATCCGCGTCGACGTCCGGGTCGTGTCGGCGACCCACCGCGACCTCGCCGCGATGATCCGCGACGGCCAGTTCCGGGAGGACCTGTTCTACCGGATCCACGTCGCGCGGATCGACGTGCCGCCGCTGCGCGCGCGCCGCGAGGACATCCCCCTGCTCGTCGAGCACACGCTCGACAGGCTCGCCGAGCAGGAGGAGGAGCCCCGTCGCGATGCCGAGCCGGAGCTGCTCCGCCGCCTCGCGGAGCACGACTGGCCCGGGAACGTCCGTGAGCTCCAGCACCAGATCCTCCGGCTCAGCGCGTTCGCCAAGGGCTCGACGCTCACGCTCCGGGACCTCGAGCGCTACGGCGATCTCGGCGACGCCCGGACCGCGAACCTCCCCGCCACCCCCTCGCCCGCGTCGGGAGTCGAGAGCCTCGAGGAGATCGAGCGCAAGCAGATCGAGCGCGCCCTCGAACAGGCGCGGGGGAACAAGACCCGCGCCGCGGAGATCCTCGGGATCAATCGCGCGACGTTGTTTCGGAAGCTGCGACGCTAGAACTTGCAACGGCGCATCGCACGCGCGTTGCGTTCTGCAACGATCTCGCAGGCTCGGCGGCCGGAATTGCTGGCATCACGGTTGCTGTAGGTGGTCTCGCACCGACGCACCGGATTCGAGGGCTCGAGGAACCCGAGCCCGAAGGATCGGGCGAGGTGCCGGTTCGGCCACCGAATAACCGGACCCCCTCCGGCCGACCCGGCGCTTCGCGCCCTCGAAGAAGGGGCGTGAACCCGAGCCGATCCCGCGTCCCACTCCTCGGGACGCGGGAATCGGACCCTCCCCCCCCAGCGAAACCCCGGGCGGCGGTAGCCGCTCGGGGTTTCCGTCCGAGCGGGAGCGCAAGCACCTTGCGGGGACTGCGGCCCCCCACCTATCCTCGCCGGGGAGGTCGACCCTTGGCGTTCCTTGCTCCGTGCGCGCGACTCGCGGCGGTCGTGCTCCTCGCGGGGGCCGCGCAGGCCCAGGGCGCCGGGGCGATCGATCCCGAGGCGGCGCGGCACGCCGCGAGACAGTTCGGCCAGTCGCTCGTCGCGTCCCAGCCCGCCTCCCTCCGTTCGATCCTGCCCGAACACGGCAACGTCCGACTCGTGCTCGCGCGGCTGGGTCCGGAGAACGGCTCGTTCGGCGCGAGCCAGGTCGAGGCGCTCTTCCGGGACTTCCTCTCCGTGGGACAGGTCCGGTCGTTCGAGGTGCTGCGCCTGCAGAGCGACGGGACCTCCTCCGCGCTCGTCCAGGGACTCGCGGTGATCGTGGACCGCGACGGAAGGGCCGGCCGCGTGGCCCTCCACCTCGCGTTCGAGCCCGAGGGCTCGCGCTGGGTGCTCCGGGAGGTCAAGGAAACGATCGAATGAGCCGCGCGCGACTCGCGCTCGTCCCCCTCGTCCCGCTGCTGATCGTCCTCGCCGGCGAGGTCCTCGCGCGGCGCGCGACCGGGATTCCGCCGGAGGCGGCACGCCGGCAGCTCGAGCGCGAGGCGCGCGTCTACCAGGCGTCCTTCCGGCGCCTGCTCTCCGATGCCGAGAAGGTGGCCCGCTGCGCGTTGGAGCGGGGCCCCGAGGAGGCCCTCGGGTGCGCGTCTCCCGTCCTCGCGCGCCGCCTGGAAGGAGCCGGGGTGGCGTCCGTCGACGGCGGCTACCTCGAGTGGATCGGCTCCCCCGCCGAGGCGCGCGATCGTCGCGCCGAAGCCCATCCGCGCTGGGTCGTGCGCCGCGAGGGGATGCGTCGGAGCCTGCTCGCTCGGACGGCCGCCGACGCGACCGGACGGTTCGGCGCCGCGTCGTTCGCGCTCGATCTCGACTCCCCGTTGCCGGGAGCCTCGCTCGACGACCTGATGCCCACGTCGGCCCGGGGGCACGTGGTCGCCACCGCCGACTTCGAAGGAAGCGTCCTCGAAGCGTTCGGGGCTCCCTTCCCCGGCGACCAAGGCCTCCGCGTGCACGTCGACCTCCTCGACCCCAAGGGCGTCCGCATGGGGGTGGCGACCTTCGAGCCGGTCGCCCCCGGGTTCCGCGCGACGGCGATCCGGGGCGCCTCGCGCGCGTGGGCGGTCCTCGCGTTCGGCGCGCTCGCGTTGACCGTTCCCGGGCTGAGGCGACGTCTCGCGAGCCCCCGGGTTTGCCTCGCCTTCCTCGCCCTCGTCGTCGCCTGCCGCGCCCTCGCGATCGCCGTCCGGCTCCCGTCGGCGCTGCTTCCGCGTTCCGTCGGCTCGCCGAGCGCCTTCGGGACCGCGAAGGGGCTCGGCCTCGCCGCCTCGCCCGGCGACCTCCTCCTCACGATGCTCTCCGTCCTCGCCCTGGTGTGGGCGCTTCGGCAGCTCGCCCGGCGCGCGAGCCCCGCGGTCGCCAGGGTGGTCGCGCTCGTCGCGGGGGGCGGGGCGGTGGCGGCTCCATTCGCACTCGGCGAGCTCGGTCGCGCGCTCGCGGTCGACGCGCGCGTGACCGCCCTCTCGCTCGTGGACGCCGCCTCGTCGCCGGCGCAAGCGACGCTGCTGCTCGCTTTGGTCACGGCGATCGTCGCGGCGGCCGCCCTCGTCTCCGCCGCATGGCTCGCCTATCACCGCGCCACCCGCGGCTCGCCACGCGGCCGGCGGGCCGTCGAGTGCGCCGCCCTCGCCGCGGCCATTCTGGTGGTCTCCCTCTCGATGCAGCGCGCGAGCGACCGCTCGGCCCTCGCGCGCCTCCGCTCCGAATACGCCCCTCAGGTTCTCCAGCAGGAATCGCAGCGGCGGGTCGCGCTCGAGGCGGCGGTCGCGGAGGCCGCCGCCTCGCTGCGCGTCCGGGAGATCCTCGACTCCGTCGACATCGGCGAGGCCGAAAGCGTCGCCTACCGGATGTGGGTTTCCGGGCCGCTGTTCCACCGCGGCTACCAGTCCTCGCTCCAGGTCTTCGACCCTTCGGGAACGCCGCGCGGGTTGTTCGCGTTCGGCGTGCCGCCGCTGGGCGAGAGCCCGCCGGCATCGATCCCTCCGAAAGGAACGATCGTCGTGCGCGATCGCGAGCAGGCGCGCCTGGCCGCGAGCCTGCAGCGGTTCGTCCACGTCGAAGCGGGGATCTACGAAGGCGACCGCCCCATCGGCGTCGTCGTGGGTCACGTCCTCGACGACCCCTCGAACCTCCCCTTCCTCCCCGCCGTCGCGCCGTTCCTCGCGGCGATCGGACCCGGCGCCCCGAGACCGCCGGGGGCGCGGGAGCCGGACTACGTTCTCTACGACACCGACGGCGGCGTGCTCCTCCACACCGTGCTCGAGCCTCCCGCGGCCTCTCCGGAGCTGCGCGACGCGGCCCGGCGCGGAGCCACCGTGCGCATCGCGGACGGATCGGGACGCCACGTCGGCCTCCCCCTCCTCGACGGCGAACGCCTTCACCTGCTGCTCCTGCCCGAGCGCAGCGCGGCCGACACGGTGGCGGGATTCGTGCGACTGGCGGTCGCCACCTTCGCGATCGGGCTCGCGCTCGCGGCCCTCGCGCGCCTGGCGCGCCCGGGTGGCGCCGCGCGCCTGGTCGCGGCGCTTCGCGGTTCGTTCTACCGCAAGCTGCTCGCCTCGATCCTCGTCGCATCGGTCGCGCCGCTGGTCGCGTTCGCGTTGTTCCTGCGCGGCTACGTCGAGTCCCGCGTGGAGGCGGGGCTCGCCGCCTCGAGCGCGGGGGTGGCGAATGCGGTGCGGCGGGTGGTGGAGGACTACGCGGCGGTCGCGCTCGAGGAGTCGGCGGAGGAGACGCCGGCCCGCCTCAACGACGCCACCCTCGCGTGGCTTCGCGGGGTCGTCGGCCAGGAGATCCACCTCTACGAAGGGGGCGTCATGACCGCGACGTCGAAGCCGGAGCTGTTCGCATCGGGGCTCCTGCTCCCCCGCCTGGCGGGGGAAGTGCAGCGCGCGGTCGTCCTCGAAGGCCTCCCTTACCTCGTCCGGTGGGAGCATCTCGGGGAGCTGCGCCTGCCGGTGGCCTACGCGAGGGTGGACCTCGCGGGGCGACGCGAGCCGGCGGTGGTGGCGCTCCCGCTCGTCGCGCAGGAGAGGCAGGCGGCGCGCGGCGTCGAGCGCCTGCTGGAGATGCTCCTGCTCGCCACCGTGTTGCTCACGGGCGCGCTCGCCCTCGTCGCCGCGTTCGTGGCGCGAAGCGTGGCGCGGCCCGTCCGCGATCTCGTGCGCGCCGCCGCGCGGATCGCGCGGGGGGACTACGCCGCCCGGGCCGCGACCGCCAGCCGCGACGAGGTGCGCGACCTGGTGGACGGGTTCAACGCGATGGCCGCGGCCCTCGCCGCGCAGCGTGCGGATCTCGAGCGGCGGCGCGACCACATGGAGGCTCTGCTCCGCAACGCGACCACGGGCGTCGTCTCGACCGATCCGGAAGGGAGGATCGTCACGGCGAACCCGGCGGCGGAGGCGTTGATCGCCGCGGTGGGAGGCGAGCTCGCGCCCGGGGCGTCGCTCTCCGCGGCGATCGCGCGCGTTCCGGCCCTCGCGCCGCTCGCGAGCGCCGTCGCGCGCCCCCCCGCGGTGCCGGCCGAGCCGGAGGAGATCGACCTGTTGCTCGACGGGGGGGTCCGCCGCCTGCGTCTCGTGCGCGCCCCCCTCCCCGATCCCGACGGCGGCCCCCCGGGAACCCTCAACCTCGTCGACGACGTCACCGACCTCATGCGTTCGAACCAGCTCGCCGCGTGGGCGGAGATGGCGCGCGCGATCGCCCACGAGATCAAGAACCCTCTCACGCCGATCCAGCTCTCGACGGAGCACCTCGCGCGCCTGCTTCGCGATCGAGGCCAGCTCCCGTCCCCCGAGCTCGAGGCGTGCCTCGAGACGGTCCTCAAGCAGGTCCGGAACCTCCGGGAGATCGCCTCCGAGTTCGGCGCGTACGCGAAGCTGCCGGCGCTCAGCCCCGAGCCGATCGACGCGGCGTCGTTTCTCCGCGACGTCGCCGCCCCCTATGTCGCGGCCCCCCCGGCGGGGGTGACGATCGTCGAACGGCACCTCCCCGCCCCCTCGGTCGCGGTCGACCGCCGCGTCCTCGCGCGCGCGGTCGTCAACCTCGTGGAGAACGCGATCCAGGCGATGCCCGACGGCGGCACCCTCGCGCTCACCTCCGCGCCGCGCGGCCCGGACGCCGTCGAGCTCGTCGTCGCGGATTCCGGGGTGGGGCTCTCGGCGGATGCGCGCCGCCGGCTGTTCGAGCCGTATTTCTCGACCAAGTCGTCGGGGACCGGGCTCGGCCTTGCGATCGTCCGCCGCGCGGTCGAAGGACACGGCGGCCGGATCGAGGTCGAGGACGCGGCCGGCGGCGGCACCTTGTTCCGGATCGTGCTGCCCGCGGCGCCGTAGACCTTCCGCGCGGCTATACTCCGCGCGTGCCGCCCCCGCCGCGCCCTCGAAAAGCTCCCTGGTACGCCGAGGGGCTTCGTTTCCGCTGCCAGCCCGATTGCGGGCAGTGCTGCACCCGCCACGGCGAATACGGATACGTCTACCTCGAGGAAGGCGACGTCCGCTCGCTCGCCGCCCATCACGGAATGAGCGTCGCCGAGTACCGGCGACGCCACACACGCCGCGAGGACGGCTGGACGGTGCTGCGCATCGAAGGGGAGGCGTGCCCCTATCTGGACGGCGCGCGATGCACCGTCTACACGGCGCGGCCGACGCAGTGCCGGACCTTCCCGTTCTGGCGCTCGAACCTGCGCTCTCCCCAGGCGTGGGAGTCCCTGGCTTCGTTCTGCCCGGGGATCGGCCAGGGCGAGGTCGTTCCCCTGTACCAGATCCGCGACGCGGCGGCCGGGCGCCCCGGAGAGGACACCGACTGATGCGGCGCCTGATGGTCGCGGCGGCGCTCGCGACCCTCCTGGCCTGCTCGGGCGCGGACGAACCCGCCGCACCCGCTCCCGTCCGCGGAGGGACCCTCGTCCTGGGGATCACCACCGACGTCGATGCCTGGAACGAATACCTCTCCGCGCAGGCGGCGGCGGTGGCGTTCCACAAGCGGATCTGGCTGCGGCTCGCGCAGGAGACGGTCGACGCGGCGAAGGGGCCGGAGGCGTTCGCGCCGCAGCTGGCGAGCGCGTGGCGGTTCTCCCCCGATCGCCGCGAGCTGCGATTCACCCTCCGGGAAGCACGGTGGAGCGACGGCGTCCCCGTCACCGCCGAGGACGTCGTGTTCACGTGGCGCGCGCAGACCTCCCCCGCCGTCGCGTGGGTCGGCGCGGCGAACAAGCAGCGCATCCTCGCCGTCGAGGCGGAAGGAGCACGCGAGGTCGTCTTCCGGTTCGACCGCGCGTACCCCGAGCAGCTGGCCGACGCGGCGGACGGCGGAATCGTCCCGAGACACGTCTTCGGGGCGGTCCCCTTCGAGCGCTGGCGGACCCACGACTGGTCCTCGTCGGTCGTGGGCTCGGGACCGTTCACCCTCGAGCGTCACGCCCCCGGGGAGGAGATCGTCCTCCGTCGCAACCCCGCGTATCACGACCCCGCCCGCCCCCGCGTCGACCGCGTGGTCGCGCGCATCGTTCCCGACGCCGCGGCGCTCCTCGCCCAGTTCCGCGCCGGCGGGCTCGACTGGGTCGAAGGGGTCGCGCCCGCCGAGGCCGAGGGGCTGAAAAACCTTCCCGGCGTCCGCGTCGATGCGGTCGACATCCCCGGCTTCGACTACGTGGGCTGGAACGGCGCGAAGGCTCCCTTCGACGATCGGGAGATCCGCCTCGCGCTCACCCTGGCGATCGACCGGCGGGCGCTCGTCGACGACCTGCTGTTCGGGCACGGCCGCGTCAGCACCGGCCCCGTGCCTTCGTTCTGGTGGAACGCCGACCCCACGCTCGAGGCGCTCCCGTTCGACCCCGGACGGGCCCGCAGGATCCTCGAGGCGAGAGGTTACGGCCCCGGTCGCCCGCTCACCGTCGAGATGATGACGAACGTCGGCAACCGCCTTCGCGAGGGGGTGGTGGTCAAGCTCCAGGACCAGCTGGCGAAGTCGGGGGTGCGCGTGATCCCGCGTCCTCTCGAGATGAAGGCGCTGCGCGAGATCGCGGCGTCCGGACGTTACGACGCGTTCGTGGGCGGCTGGCGCTTCGGCGCGAAGATCGACCTCGGCTCGTTGTTCGGCTCCGCCTCGGTGCCCCCGGCCGGCTCGAACGTGGTCTTCTACCGCTCGCCGGAGATGGACCGCCTGCTCGAGGGGCTCGGCTCCGGCACGGACGCCGCCGGCCTGCGCGACCTCTACGCCGCGATCGGACGGCGCCTGCGGGACGACCAGCCCTACACCTTCCTGTACGAGCTCCGCCGACTGGTGGCGACGGGGCCGCGCCTTGCGGGAGTGCGGATCGACGTCCCGACCGACACCCTCGCGCACCTCGACGAGGTCGAGGTCCGCGGGTCGCGGTGAGCGGCCCTTGAGGCGCCTGCTCCTCCGGCGGCTCGCGGCCGCACCGCTCACGGTCCTCGGCATCGTCCTCGTCGTGTTCCTGCTCGTCGAGGCGGCGCCGGGAAGCCCCGCCGATGCCATCCTCGGCGACCGTCCCGTCGACGCCGCCACGCGTGCGCGCCTCGAGGCGGCCTGGGGCCTCGACCGGCCCGCGCCCGCGAGGCTTCTCGCCTGGGTCGGCTCGGTCGCGCGGGGGGACCTCGGCTGGTCGCCGTCCCGGTCGAGGCCGGTGACGCGCGTGCTCGCCGACGCGTTTCCCGCGACCCTCCTGCTGTCGGGTCTCGCCCTCACCGTGCACCTCGCCGCGGGGTTCGCGATGGGAACGCTCGCGGCGCGAAGGCCCGGCCGCCTCGCCGACCGCGTGATCCAGACGACGGCGCTGGTGTTGTGGTCGGCGCCGGCGTTCTGGCTCGGGCTCGTCGCGATCCTCCTCCTGGCCTACGCGCTCCCGATCTTCCCCGCCTCCTCGTCGCATTCGGTCTCCGCCTCGGATTGGCCCGCCTGGCGGCGCGCCGCCGACCTCGCGTGGCACGCGACGCTCCCGGCGCTCGTCCTGGGGTTGTCCTCCGCGGCCGTCCTCACGCAGCACGTGCGCGCCGGGCTCGTGCGCGCCCTCGGCGATGCGTTCGTGCGCGCCGCTCGCGCGCGCGGCGCGGGGAGCACGCGGGCGATGCTCTCCCACGCCCTGCGCCACGCGTTGCTCCCGGCCGTGCACCTCGCGGGGTTGTCCCTCCCGTCGCTGGTTTCCGGCGCCCTGGCGATCGAGGTCGTCTTCGGCTGGCCCGGAATGGGTCGAGTGGCCTACGACGCGGTGCTCGCGCGCGACGTTCCGGTGGTGCTCGCGACGACGCTGGCGGCGTCGGTGCTCGTCGTGCTCGGGAACCTGGCGGCCGATCTGGGGGCGATGGCCCTCGATCCGCGCGTCCGCCGGGCCGGACTCGGAGACGGCGGATGAGGCTCGCCGCCGCGGCCCTCCTCGTCGTCGCGCTCGCGGCGATCGCCGCGCCGTGGCTTCCGCTCCGCGACCCGGCGGCCCAGCCCGACGGGCTCGTGCTTCGCAACCTCCCTCCCGGGGCGCTCGCCTGGAGAGTCCGCGCGACCGACGGGTCGGAACGCTGGGGCTCCGCGGTGCGCGGCTCGGGAGCGGAGTTCGCGTTCCGCCGCGGAGAGACGTGGGTCTCGGCCCCCGAGGCCACCGCGACCCGCGAGCGTTTCCTGCTGGGGACCGACGCCTTCGGCCGCGATCTGCTCAGCCGCCTCGTGCACGGCGCCAGGATCTCTCTCCTCGTCGGCCTGGCCGCCGCGTCGATCGCGATCGTGCTCGGCGGAGCGATCGGCCTGGCCGCCGGGGCCGCCGGAGGGTGGATCGATGCCGCGCTGATGCGCGCCACCGACCTGGCGCTGGGAGTACCGCGCCTGTTCCTCCTCCTGCTGCTCGCGGTGTTGTGGCGACCCTCCGTCGGGACCACGATCGCGATCCTCGGAGCCACGACATGGATGACCGCGGCGCGGCTGGTCCGGGGCGAGGTCCTGTCGGTTCGCGATCGAGACTTCGTGCGTGCCGCCCGGGCCGCGGGGGCCCCGCCGTTGCGGCTGGCCGTGCGTCACCTGCTCCCGTCGGTGGCGGGGGTCCTCCTGTCGGAGGCGGCGCTCAGGGTCGGAAACGCGATCCTCCTCGAAGCGGCGTTGTCGTTCCTGGGAATGGGGATCCCGCCTCCGACGGCATCGTGGGGGAACCTCATTGCCGACGGGCGGGACCGGATGCTCGACGCGTGGTGGATCGCCACGCTCCCGGGGGTCGCGATCGCGGGAACGGTTGCGGCGGTCTCCCGCCTCGCCGAGGCGGCAAGGCAGGCGCTCGGAGAACGGGCGTAGGCCCCCGCGGATGCGGAATTTGCGCGCGCGGCCGTGCGAGCGGCGCGGGACGGAAAAATCGGCGCGGGAGCCGGCGAGAAGGGGTGGTTTTCCTGGCGGATCGGCATCTCCGGCTCGCACGCTTTATGCACGCCGTCCATTCCGAGTGAGCCTCCGTCGGGGGCTCGGCTCCCGACGGGAAGGCCCGGAAAGGAGCCGGTCATGTCAGGACAGACCCGGACGACTTGCCTGGGAGCGCTGGCCCTCGTCGCGGCCTTGGGCGTTCCTGCTTCGCTTGCCGCGGACGCCCCGCCCGCTTACCGCCTCGAGGCGGAGGTCGGCGTGAAAGGGGTCGTCGAGAGCGTCGTCCAGCATGCCGGGTGGATGGGCTGGGACGGCGTCTACGGAGTGCTGCGGACCCACCAGGGGGACGTCCATCAGGTCCAGTTCGCTCCGGCGGAGTTCCTCAAGATGCTCGACCTCATGCCGAAACCCGGAGACGCCCTGGAGATCCGAGGGGTGCTCACCGAGACTCCGACGGGCCGAGTTCTGCTCGTCCGGGAGCTGCGGCGGGCCAACGTCGTCATCCACCTGCGCGATGCCAAGGGTCAGCCGGTCTGGTAACCGAGGCAGGGGGGGCCGAAGGGTGCTAAGGTAGCCGGGTTTTTTCGACGAAGGAGTCCCCCCGATGAGCCTTGGACGCGCCCTTCTGTGCGTATGCGTGGCCGTGGTTCCCGTCGTCGCCGCGGCCCAGGACGCCCCCCCCGCCGCCCCCACCGCCCCCCTGGACGAGGCCCGCGCGGCCTTCCGCGCGGCGGACTACGCGAAGGCGGCCGAGGCGGCCGAGCGGGCCCTGCAGGCGGACGCGGCCAGCGTCGTCGCCCACTACATCGCGGGCGCGTCCCTCGTCCGGCTCTCGCGCTACGACGACGCCGAGACCCACCTCGCCGCGGTCGAGCAGGCCAAGCCCGACTTCAACGGCCTGCAGTTCCAGCTCGGTTTCCTCTCGTACAACCGCGCCGAGCAGGCCTCGCAGTCCGGGCAGGGCGAGGAAGCGAAGTCCCTGTATCTCAAGGCCGCGGAGCGGTTCGCGAAGGAGCTCGAACGCAACGCCGGGCAGCTCGCGTCCATCTCCAGCCGCGCCGTCGCGCTGGGGAAAGCCGGCGCGCTCGACGAGGCCGTGCCGGCGCACGAGGCCTGGATCGCCGCGGAGCCCCAGTCGAACAACCCGGTGGTCTCGCTCGGCGCGATCTACGCCCGTGGGGGGAAGGTGGCGGAGGCGACGGCGACCCTCGAGCGCCTTCCGGACAAGAGTCCCAGGGCCCGCCGCGAGGCGGCGCTCACCTTCGGCGCCCTGCTGTACGAGAACGAGGCGGTCGACGCGATCGCCCCCGAGCCGCTCTTCAAGATCGCGCTGGAGGATCCACCCGCGGCGGACGATCTCGCGAAACGGGCGCAGGGCTTCCTCGTCGGAGTGCATGCCAAGACCTATCAGCTCGATCAGACCGCGATCGAGCTCGAACGGTTCATCGCCATGGCGCCCGAGGCCAAGGCACTCGAGGACGCCGGGGAGCTCGTCCGCGAAAAGTTCACCAGCGCCGCGGACGGGACCGCCCCTCGCGTCGTGCGCGTCGCGCCCTCGCGTTACCCCAAGGAGGCGCGGGCGAACAACATCAAGACCGACGTCTTCGTGCTCGTGAGGGTCGGCGCCGACGGCAAGCCGCTTCCCGGGGACGAAACCAAGATCGTCATCCCCAACCGCATCTGGAGCGAGATCCGTTCGCTGGGCTTCGAGCGCGAGGCGAAGGACGTGGCGATGCGGTCGCGTTACGAGGCCGGACTCGGCGCGGACGGCAAACCCGCCGAGCGCTGGGCGATGATCAAGGTGCCGTTCGAGCCCTGAGGACCGGGGACCCTCACGCCGTTGCCTCAGCCCCGACCGGCCTCGACGAGGCTCCGCGCGAGCGACTCGATCTCCCGCTCGTCCGCCCCGGCCCCGACCCGGTCCACGAGGGCGCTCCCCACGACGAACGCGTCGGCCGCGCCGCGAAGGGCCGTCACGTGCTCCGGACGGGAGACTCCGAACCCCACGGCGATCGGGAGCGACGTGTGCGCGCGGACGCGGCCGACGAGGGCGCGGACCCCCTCGGCAAGGTCCGTGCGCGCCCCGGTCACCCCGGCCCTGGACACGAGATAAACGAACCCGCTCGCGGCCGAACAGACCGAGGCGAGGCGCGCGTGGGTGGACGTCGGCGCCGCCAGGAACACCGTCGCGAGGCCGCGCGCCCTGCAGGGCTCCCGCAGCGGTGCGGCCTCCTCGGGGGGGAGGTCCGTCACGAGCACACCGTCCGCCCCGGCGGCGGCCGCGTCGGCGACGAACCTCTCGACGCCGTAACGAAGGAACGGATTCGCGTACCCGAACAGGACGATCGGCACGGCCGCCGCCGCGCGGATGGCCGGGAGCGCGCGCAACACCGCGGCGAGGTCGGTCCCGGAGGCGAGCGCGCGCTCGGTGGCGCGCTGGATGGTCGGGCCGTCCGCCAGCGGGTCGCTGAACGGAACTCCCAGCTCGAGCACGTCCGCCCCCGCGCGAGCGAGCGCGCCCGCGTAACGCGCCGTCCGCCCCAGGTCGGGATCTCCGGCGACGAGGAAGGGGACGAACCCGAGCCTCCCCGACCCGGTGGCCGCGCGCAGCGCCGCCTCGATCCGTTCCGCGCCGCTCACGGCGTCGTCTCCCGCGCGGCCAGCGCGGGAACGTCCTTGTCCCCCCGTCCCGAGAGGTTCACGACGACCGCCCCGCCCCGCCCGATCGCCCGCGCCACGCCGCGCGCGCCCGCGATCGCGTGCGCGGTCTCGAGGGCGCACAGGATCCCCTCGAGCCGGGCGAGCTCCGAGAACGCCTCGAGCGCCTCGTCGTCCGACACGCGCGAGTAGGAGGCGCGACGCGATTCGCGAAGCCAGGCGTGCTCCGGCCCGACGGCCGCGTAGTCGAGCCCCGCCGACACGGAATGCGTCGGGAGGATGTTCCCGGCGGCGTCCTGGAGGATCCACGTGAAGGTCCCCTGGAGCACGCCGGGGCTGCCGCCGTCGAAACGCGCGGCGTGCGCGCCCTCGCCCGCACCGCGTCCCCCGGCCTCGACTCCGTGCATCGCGACCGAGGCATCGTCGAGGAAGGCGTGGAAGAGGCCGATGGCGTTCGACCCGCCGCCCACGCACGCGACGAGCGCGTCGGGGAGCCGCCCTTCCGCCACGAGGATCTGCGCGCGCGCCTCGCGACCGATGACCGACTGGAAGTCGCGCACCATCGTCGGGTAGGGGTGCGGTCCGAGCGCAGAGCCCAGCACGTAGGCCGAGGTCTCGACGTTCGTGACCCAGTCCCGCATCGCCTCGTTGATCGCGTCCTTGAGGGTTCGGCTCCCCGCGAGGACGGGGACGACCTCGGCGCCGAGCAGGCGCATCCGGTAGACGTTGAGCGACTGGCGCCGGCAGTCCTGCTCCCCCATGTAGACGACGGTGTCGAGGCCGAGCCGCGCGCCCACGGTCGCCGTCGCGACCCCGTGTTGCCCCGCCCCCGTCTCGGCGAGGATCCTCCGCTTTCCCATCCGTCGCGCGAGCAGCCCCTGGCCGAGGGCGTTGTTGATCTTGTGGGCGCCGGTGTGCAGCAGGTCCTCGCGCTTCAGCCAGACGGTCGCGCCGCCCCAGGCCTGCGTGAGCCGGTCGGCGCGGTACAGGGGGGTGGGCCGACCGGCGAAGCCGCGCAGCAGCCCGTCGAGCTCCGCGGCGAAGGCGGCGTCGGAGCGTGCCTCGCCGTACGCGCGCTCGAGCTCCTCGAGGGGCGCCATGAGCGTCTCCGGCACGTAGCGCCCCCCGTACGGGCCGAAGCGCCCTCCGCTCACGCGCCCGCCTCCTGGGCGATCCGCCGTTCGGCACGCCGCACCGCCTCGACGAACAGCTCCAGACGGTCGAGGTCCTTCTTTCCGGGGAGGATCTCCACCCCCGAGGCGACGTCGACGCCGTAGGGGCGCGCGTCCTCGATCGCCATCGCGACGTTCTGCGGGTCGAGCCCCCCCGCGATCACGAGGTTCCCGTACACCGACCACGCCCGCGCGCGCCGCCATTCGAAGACGGCGCCGGTTCCGCCGTAGGCGCCGTCGCGGTGCCCGTCGAGGAGGTAGGTCGTCGTCGCGTAACGCGACAGCGACTCGGGATCGAAGTCCGCTCCGACACGCACCGCCTTGATCCACGGCATCGGGGCGACCGCGGCGCACAGCGAGGGGACTTCGTCGCCGTGGAACTGGATCGCGGTGAGCCCGGCCTCGCGCGCGACCTCGAGCACGCGGATGAGCGGGTCGTTGACGAACACGCCGACCTTGTGCACGAGAGCCGGGAGCTTGTCGACCATGCGGCGGACCGCCGTGGGCTCGACGTAGCGCGGGCTCTCCTTCCAGAAATTGAATCCGAGCGCGTCGACGCCCAGGTGCACCGCCTCGATCGCGTCGCGCTCCTCGGTGATCCCGCAGACCTTGACCACGACCCGTTTCACGCGAGCCACCCCCTCAGCGCCGCCGCCGGGTCCGGCGCCTCCATCAACGTCGTCCCGACGAGAAACGCCCGGCACCCCGCGGCGTGCAGGCGCCGGAGATCGTCGCGCGAGCGCAGTCCCGACTCCGCGACGACCGGCACCCCGCGCGGAAGCGTCGGGAGCATCCGCTCCACGAGCCCGGGGTCGATCTCGAGCGTGTCCAGATTCCGCTGGTTGACCCCGAGCAGGCCCGCGCCGGCGGTCAAGGCCCGCTCCGCCTCCGCCCGGTCGTGCGCCTCGACGAGCGACGCCATGCCCCGCCCCGCCGCCGCCTGCATCAGGTCGCGCAACCGTGCGTCGTCCAGCAGGGCGACGATCAGCAGCACCGCGTCCGCGCCGCTCGCGCGGGCCTCGTCGATCTGCACCGGGTCGAGCAGGAAGTCCTTCCGGAGGAGCGGAAGGGAGCAGGCCGTCCGCGCCGCCTCGAGGCGATCGAGCCCCGAGCCGAAGAACTCCGGCTCGGTCAGGACGGACATCGCCGCGGCGCCTCCCGCCTCGAACGCCCGCGCGAAGGCCCGGACGTCCGCATCGGGGCGGATCGACCCGCGCGACGGCGAAGCCGGCTTGAACTCCGCGATCACGCGAAGGCCGGGATCCCCGGTCAGCGCCCCGGCGAAGTCGCGCGCGGGAGGCTGCGCGTCCGCCCGAGCGGCCCAGGCGCCGGCCCGGCGGCGCAGCTCCGGCAGGCGTGCGCGCACCCCGTCCGCGATCCGCCGGAGGACGCTCACGGCCGTTCCCCTCGGCTCTCCGCCGCGGCGCGCCGGAACGTCTCCACCGCCGAGCCGTCCCGCATCGCCCGACGGGATCGCGCCGCACCGTCCCGCAGGTCCGCCGCGAGCCCGGCCACGACGAGCGCCGCGGCGGTGTTCAGCGCCACGACCTCCACGAACGCCTCCGGCGCCGCGCCGGCGAGGACCTCGCGGAGCAGTCGCGCGTTCTCGCGGGGAGGACCGCCGCGGATGGCGTCTTGCGGGTAGCGCGAGACCCCCGCGTCCTCCGGCGCGATCGTGAATCTCCGCAAGGTGCCCTCCCGCCATTCCGCGACGTCGGTCGGCGCCGCGCACGAGATCTCGTCGAGGCCGTCGAGGCCGTGCACGACCAGGACGTGCTCGGAGCCGAGCTCCCCCAGCGCGCGGGCGACCGGCTCGAGCAGGCGGCCGTCGTAGATCCCGAGCACCTGTCGCTTCACGCCGGCGGGATTGGCCATGGGGCCGATCGCGTTGAAGACGGTCCGCACGCCGATCTCCCGCCGCGGCGCCGCGGCGTGACGGACGGCCGGGTGGTACGCGGGGGCGTAGAGGAAGGCCACGCGGTGCTCGGCGAGCGAGCGCTCCACCCGGGCCGTGGGCGCCCCGAGGTCGAAGCCGCTCGCCTCCAGGACGTCGGCGCTTCCGCAGGCGCTCGAGACGCCGTGATTCCCGTGTTTGGCGACGGTGGCACCGCATGCGGCCGCGACGAACGCGACCGCCGTGGAGACGTTGAAGGTCCCCGCGCCGTCCCCTCCCGTGCCGCAGGTGTCGAGCGCGCGGGGATCGTCGCAGCGCACGCGCAGCGCGCGCGAGCGGATCGCCTCGGCGCAGCCGACGATCTCGTCGACGGTCTCCCCCTTCATCCGCAGCGCGACCAGGAACGCGCCGATCTGGACGGGGGTCGCCCGGCCCTCGACGACCTCGCCCATCGCCGCGGAGGCTTCCTCGCGGGTCAGATCGTGTCCGTCGGCGAGGCGGCGGAGGATCCCCCGGATCGCGCTCATCGACGGGCCCCGCCCCTCGACAGCTCCAGGAAGTTCCCGAGCAGGCGATGTCCGGAGGGAGTGAGGACCGACTCCGGGTGGAACTGGACCCCTTCGACGACGACGTCGCGGTGGCGCAGTCCCATGACGGTGCCGTCCTCGGTGCGCGCGCTCACCTCGATCTCGGGGGCGAGCCCCGACGGATCGACGACCAGCGAATGATAACGGGTCGCCGGAAACGGCGAGGCGAGGTCGCGGAAGACCGTGCGGCCGTCGTGGAAGACCGCCGAGGTCTTCCCGTGCATGAGCTCCCGCGCACGGACCACGCTGGCGCCCCACGCGTGGCCGATCGCCTGGTGCCCGAGGCAGACCCCGAGCAGCGGCACGACGCCGGCGCAGGCCCGCACGAGCGGCACGGTGATCCCCGACGCCTCCGGCCGACCCGGCCCCGGCGAGATCACGACCGCGTCGTACCCGCCGGCCAGGACCGATTCCACGCCGATCCGGTCGTTCCGGACGACGTCGACCTCCGCGCCGAGCTCCTGGAGGTACTGCGCGAGGTTGAAGGTGAAGGAGTCGTAGTTGTCCAGGAGGAACACCCTCACGACGTCCCCTCCTCGGCGAGCTCCGCCGCGTGGAACAGCGCTCGGGCCTTCGACACCGTCTCCTCGTACTCACGCTCGGGGACCGAGTCGGCGACGATCCCCGCCCCCGCCTGCACCGACGCGGTGCCGCGCTCCGCGACGAGCGTTCGGATCGCGATGCACGAATCGAGGTTCCCGTGGAAATCGAGGTAGCCCACCGCCCCGGCGTACGGCCCGCGCTCCTCCGGCTCGAGCGCGTCCAGCAGCTGCATCGCGCGGACCTTGGGCGCACCGGTCACCGTGCCCGCCGGGAAGGCCGCCGCGAAGGCGTCCAGCGCGTCGCGCCCCGGGGCGAGCCGCCCCGTGACGCGCGAGACCAGGTGCATCACGTGCGAGTAACGCTCCACCGCCGCGTAGCGCTCGACGCGCACGCTCCCCGGGAGGGCGACGCGACCCAGGTCGTTGCGACCGAGGTCCACGAGCATCAGGTGCTCCGCGTTCTCCTTCGGGTCGGCGCGAAGCTCCGCCTCGAGCGCCTCGTCGCGCTCGGGGTCCTCGCCCCGCGGGCGCGTTCCCGCGATCGGGTGCGTTTCGATCCGACCCTCCGCGCACCGCACGAGCATCTCCGGCGACGAACCCGCGAGCGCGCGATCCCCTTCCTTGAGGAAGAACAGATAGGGAGACGGGTTGATCCGCCGGAGCGCGCGGTAGACCGAGAAGGGCGAGGCCGCGAACGACCGCGTGAACCGCTGGCTGAGGACCGCCTGGAAGATGTCGCCGGCCCGGATGTGCTCCTGGAGCCGCTCCACGCCCGCGAGGAAGTCCTCGCGACGGGTGTTCGAGCGTATCTCCGTCTCGGGGGCCGCCGGGGCCGGCGGCGCCGGAGGGATCGTCGGGGCCAGGAGCACGGCGGCGATCGCCTCCGCGCGCTCGCGCGCCGCGCGCGCCTCGCGCTCGAGCGTCGATCGCGACGGGTCGACGTTCACGACGACGAGCGCCCGCCGCCGCAGGTGGTCGAGGGCGACCACGGTCTCGTAGAGGTCGAAGTGCGCGCGCGGAGCGGGGTCGCGCCCCGAGCCCACCGGCTCGAACCAGCGGACCGCCTCGTAATCGAACCGCCCGACGAGCCCCCCGGCGAACGGCGGGACGCCGGGCGCGGACACGGGCCGATAACGCGCCAGAACGGAGCGCAGGCGCCCGAGCGGATCGGCCTCCTCGGCCCCCATCGCCAGGGAGGCGGTGGGCTCCCATCCCAGGAACGACCAGCGCCCCGTGCGGACGCCCGACTCGGCCGATTCGAGAAGGAACGCGCGGGGAGCCGCAGCGGCCAGGGCGAGGAAGGCGCCGACGGGGGTGACGAGATCCGCGGGGACCTCGCGGACGAGGGGAACTACGCCGCCGCGACGGGCGGCGGACTCGAGAGCGGAACCCTCGAGGTTGTACGCGGCGGAGCGGCCCATGGGAGTTCGCGCGGCACGGCGCCCTCAGTTCACCTGGAACTTCACGTAAACGGCGTCCGGCAGCTCGGGCGTCTTCAGGAACATCTCGAACTTCTTCCCCTTCACCCCGCCGGGCGGCGTGGGGAAGTAGAGGAAGTCGATCAGGTACCCGAATTTCGGCAGCACGACGGTGTCCTGCACGAGCGTCGCCTCCCCGGGGACCTGGGGCACCTGGCGGGTCGGGCTGAACTTGCTGCGGTACCGCGTGAAGGTCGAGAACTTGTTGAAGGTGATGTCCGAGATCTCGGCGAGTCTCCGGTCGAGGTCGAGGAACTCGTATCCCTGCAGGAGCTCCTTCGGGCTCGCGGCCGGGTACCGGTTCCCCTGCTCGTCCACGAGCACGAACGACTCGCGGGTCAGCGTCATCGAGCGGAATCCGCGGTTCGCGATCGCCACCTCGAAGGGGATGTACGCGTCCTTCTCGCGGTACTGCGTCGCGCGCACGTCGACGATGAAGGCGACCAGGTCTCCGTCCTCGATGAACGCGAAGGTCGACAGCTTGCGGTCGAGTCCCGTCGAGACCTCGCCTCGGATCTCCTTTCGGGCGCAGCCCGGGGAGAGCGCGACCAGGAGGGCCAAGGCGGCTGCGGCGAGCGGTCGATTCATGCGCGAGAGGTTATTGTGGCCCTCCCGGGCCGTCAAGCCAGGCGCGGCCGGCATGCTGCAGCACCCCCGCGGGGGCCGGGTGGCCGGTCATGAGGCGGAACTGCAGCTCCGCCTGCGCGACGAGCATCTCGAACCCGTCGACGACCTCGAGTCCCGCGGCCCGGGCGTCCGCCAGGAGCGGGGTCGGCACCGGTCCGTAGACCATGTCGAGCACCAGGCGCCCCCGCAGGGCCCGCGCGGGAAGCAGACGCTCCCCCTTCCCACCGACCGGCGTCGCCTGGATCAGGACGTCCCAGCGCGCGAACGGCAGCTGCGCGATCGGGCGCCGGGCGACGCCGCACTCCTCGGCGGCCCTCGCGAGGCGATCCGGGTCGCGCGCGTAGAGCGTGACGTTCCCCCCGGCCTCCCGAAGGGCCACCGCCGCGCCGCGGGCGGCGCCACCGGATCCCGCGACCGCAACCTCGAGTCCCGCAGGGTCGAGGCGAGCGCGCACGCACGCCGCGACCGCGGGGGCGTCGCTGTTGAACCCCGAGGCGACGTCGTCGCGGAAGACCAGCGTGTTCACCGCCCTCGCGGCGCGGGCGTAGGCATCGCCCGGGAGCGCGATGCGCGCCGCGTCCTCCTTGAAGGGGATCGTCACGCCGATCGCCTCGATGCCCAGGGCGCCCGATCCGCCGCAGCAGGCGACGACCGACTCGAACCGGTCCGCCTCGAGCGGCAGGTACCGCGCGTCGAGCCCCAGCGCGCGGTAGCCGGCGAGGTGCATCGCGGGGGACGGGCTTCGCGAGAGGTCGGCCCCGGCGAGACCGAATAGCCGCGTCGAAGGACCGATCCTCAGGACGTCCCACCTCCCGTCGAGTTGCGCCGCCGTCCATTGACCCGGCGCCGTCTCGCGCCCTGCGGCCACGGCGCCGTACGTGCCCCACGATCCCCACGACGGCGCGAGCAGGCGCGTCGCCGCCCCCGGGCGCCCCATCGCGAACGCCGCGAGGGGACGGCCGAGGCGCTCGGCCTGCTCGAGCACCGAACGGATCGCCCAGGCTTCGTCGGGGGAGGACGCCACCGGGACGAGCTTCAGACGCGCCGCGGGCGACGACGCCATCGCGTCGAGTCTCGCGAGCAGCGCCGCGGCGTCGCACGGGCCGCCGTGGTGCGAGAGGATCACCCGCCCCGCGGCGGGCCCCCACGCGAGCGGCTCGAGTGCGCCTTCGTGCTCGACGTCGACGAACGCGGCCCCCGCGTCGAGGGCGGCCTCCAGGACGGCGCGGCGCTCCTCCTCGGAGCCGTCGAAGGTCCCGCCCTCCGACGGGCGGCGCGCGGCGACGATCGCCGGGCGGGGCGAGCGCGCGACGAGCCCCGCGACCTCCGCGGGACGCAGGCGATCGGCGCGGATCTCGACGAGGGACGAGCCCGCCGGCACCTCCGCGAAACGCCGCTCGACCGCCTCGGCGCTCGCTTCGAGGATCGACGTGACGATCGCCTTCACAACACGCTCACCGGGTCGACGTCCACGTGGACCCCCCGGGACGGCACCTCCCGGGCGGTCGCCTCGATCGCGCGGGAGACCGCGTCGACCAGGCGCCGGCGTCCCGCCGTGCGCACGAGGATCTGCTGGCGGTACTTCCCCTTCAGGCGCGCGAGGGGAGCCGGTCCCGGCCCGCCGACGATCAGTCGGGATCCCCCCTCCGAGGCGAGCGCGTCGGCGACGCGCTGGGCGCCTCGCCACGCCTTGACCTCGTCGGGGTCGCTGACCACGATCTCGACGAGCGCCGTGAGCGGAGGGTAGCGCAGCGCGCGCCGGTAGAGGATCTCCCGCGCGTAGAAGGCCTCGTAGTCCTGCGCGGCGGCCTCCGCGAGCACCGGGTGTCCCGGGTCGAATCCCTGGACGATCACCCGACCGGGCTTGCGCCCGCGCCCGGCGCGCCCCGCGACCTGCGTGAGCAGCTGGAACGTCCGCTCGCCCGCCCGGAAGTCGGGAAGACCCAGCGTCTGGTCGGCGGAGACCACGCCCACGAGCGTGACGTTCGGGAAGTCGTGCCCCTTGGCGATCATCTGCGTGCCGACGAGCACGTCGATCTCGCGCGCGGCGAACGCGCGCAACATCGCCTCGTGCGCTCCCCTGCGGCGCACCGTGTCCCGGTCCATCCGCGCGATGCGGGCGTCGGGGAGCAGCGCGCGCAGCTCCTCCTCGACGCGCTCGGTCCCCTGCCCCACCGCGTGCAGCCCCTCGGTCCCGCACGACGGGCACGCGTCGGGCACGACCTCCTCGAGCCCGCAGTAGTGGCACCGCAACCGGCGCTCCGCCCGATGCCACGTCAGCGCGACCGAACATCGCCGGCAGCCCACGCGTTCCCCGCAGACCGGACAGAGCAGCGCGGGGGCGAAGCCGCGGCGGTTGCGCAGGACCAGCGACTGCTCGCCTCGCGCGAAGGTCTCTCCGAGCGCCACCTCGAGGGCGCGGGACAGGACGCGCGGCTCGGCGGTCTCGCGGTACTCCCGCCGCATGTCCACGACCTCGACCCGCGCGAGCGGGCGGTCCTCGACCCGCCCGCCCAGCCGGATCAGGCCGTACCGCCCGTTCACGGCGTGGTGGAACGACTCCAGGCTGGGCGTCGCCGACCCCAGGAGGACGACCGATCCCGACTCGCGCGCGCGGACCAGAGCGAGGTCGCGCGCGTTGTAGCGCGGCGCGTCCTCCTGCTTGTAGGAACCGTCGTGCTCCTCGTCCACGACGATCAGCGACGGACGCGCCATCGGCGCGAAGATCGCCGAGCGCGCCCCGACCGCGAACCGGCGGGCCCCGGTCCTCACGGCCTCCCACGCCTCGCGCCGGGCGCCGGCGTTCAGGCCGCTGTGGAGGACCGCGATCTCCCCGGGAAAACGGCGCTCGAGGCGGGAGACCAGAAGCGGCGTGAGCCCGATCTCGGGGACGAGGTAGAGGACCCCTCCTCCACGGCCCAGCACCACCTCCGCCGCGCGCAGGTAGACCTCGGTCTTCCCCGAGCCGGTCGCCCCGAACAGCACGAACGGCGCGAAGCGGCCGAGGGAGAGCGCCGCGTCGATCACACGCGCGGCCTCGACCTGCGCGGGGGTCGCCGCCAGCCGCGGGGGCGCCTCGCCGGCCACCGCCTTCACCGCGGCGCGACGCGGGCGTCTCACGACCGGCGGGAGCGCGCTCTCGATCGCCTCGCCCCAGCCGCACAGGTAGTAGTCCGCAACGAAGCGGGTCAGGGCGAGGATCGTGGCGTCGACCTCGGGCTCCCCTTCGGCGATCCCCTCGACGTCGCGCACCGCGACGTCGTCCCCGGGGGCGGGCTCGGGGAGCGCGACGATCGTGCCGACCACGCGACGGCGCGCGAAGGTCACCCGGACCCGGGTCCCGACGCGGACCGTCCCGGCGAGCGCGTCGGGGACGCGGTAGGTGAACGTGCGCCGCAGCGGAACGGGAACGGCGACGGCGGCGAAGCTCGGGGGCGCGGCGACCACGCCCGCTCCGTCAGCCTTGGAGGCGCGCGCGCGCCGCCTTGAGGTCCTCGAAGACCAGCCGACGGTTCTCCACCGTGTACGCGCGCAGGAGATAGGCCGGATGGAACGTGGGCATCACCGGGATGCCCCGGAAACTCCCCCAGTTCCCGCGAAGCTGCGTGATACCCACCTTGGTCCCGAGAAGCGTCTTCGCCGCGGGGGCGCCGAGCGCGACGATCACCTTCGGCGCGATCGCCTCGATCTGGCGGAACAGGAACGGCGAGCACGTCGCGACCTCGTCGGGCTCGGGCGTGCGGTTGTCCGGGGGCCGGCACTTGACGACGTTGGCGATGTACACCTGCTCGCGCGAGAGACCGATCGCGCGGATCATCTCGTTGAGCTTCTGGCCGGCGCGGCCGACGAACGGCTCGCCCTTCGCGTCCTCGTCGGCTCCCGGCCCCTCCCCGACGAACATCAGCCCGGCCCGCGGGTCGCCCACGCCGAACACGAGGTTCTTCCGGCCGACGCACAGCTTGCAGCGGGTGCAGTCGCCGAGGTCGGCCCGGATCGCGTCGAGCGTCTCGGAGGCGCCCGCCACGTCGGCCGTCGCGCTCGCGATCCGCAGCTCGCGGACGCCGAGATCCTTCGCGTACGCCACCCATTCCGCGGCGCCGCGCCGCACGCGGTCCCGGCGCGAGCTCACGCGGCCCCGCCGGCGAGCGTGAGATCGAGGATCGCCTCGGCGATCTCCGCCTTGGAGGCCTCCGGCACGTCGCGACGCGACCCGTCCCGGCCGAGGACGGTCACCGCGTTGCGGTCGGCGTCGAGACCGATCCCCGTGCCCGCGACGTCGTTGGCGACGATGAAGTCGGCGCCCTTCGCATCGAGCTTGCGGGCCGCGTTGGCGAGGAGGTCGTCGGTCTCGGCGGCGAACCCCACGAGGATCTCGTTCCCCTTCGTGCGCCCGAGCTCGGCGAGGATGTCCGGCCCCTGCTCGAGGGTGAGCACGAGCGGGGTGTCCCCGGACTTCTTGATCTTCGAGGCCTCCGCGCGCGGAACGAAATCGGCGACCGCGGCGGCCATGTAGACCGCGGCGGCCCCCCGGCGCGCCTCGAGCACGGCCGACCGCATCTGCGCGGCGGTGGTCACGCGGACGACCTCCACGCCGTAGGGGGGCGCCAGGTCGACCGGCCCGCTCACGAGGGTGACCGACGCCCCGCGCCTCGCCGCGGCGCAGGCGATCGCGTACCCCATCTTCCCGGAGGAGCGGTTCGACAGGTACCGCACCGGGTCGATCGCCTCGCGGGTGGGCCCGGCGCTGACGACGATCTTCCGCCCCGAGAGGACCGACGAAAGCCGGGCGGCGGCGAGCGCCGCCTCCACGATCGCCTCCGGCGCGGCGAGCCGGCCCCACCCGCTCTCGCGCTCCGCGAGCCATCCCGCCTCCGGATCGACGATGCGTGCGCCGCGCGCCTTCAGCAGGCGGACGTTCTCCTGCGTCGCCGGATTGAGCCACATGCGCGTGTTCATCGCGGGGGCGAGGACGATCGGCTTGACGACCGAGACGTAGAACGTGCTCAGGAGGTCGTCGGCGATCCCGTGCGCGAATTTCGCGAGGACGTTCGCGGTCGCGGGGGCGACCACGAGGGCGTCGATCTGCCGCGTCAGATCGATGTGCCGGACCGTCTCCTCCTCGGTCATGTCCCACACCCCGGTCTGAACGGGATGGCCGGAGAGGGTGCGCAAGGTGAGCGGGGTGACGAAACGCGTCGCGTTCTCGGTCATGAGCACGCGGACGTCGGCTCCGGCCCTGGTCAGTCCGCGGAGAACCTCGGCCGCCTTGTACGCGGCGATCCCGCCCGACACGCCCAGCGCGACGAGCACGGCCCTATTCCTCGATCAGCTCGGCGGCCTCGTCGATCGGGACCTCCTGGGAGGGGTCCCACTCGCCGACGAGCCCTTCGGCGACTTCCTGCTGCGCGATGACGGTCGGCTTGTGGGAGGTCGCCTTCACGCGCGGGATCGCGCCCACCTGGAGCTGCTCGGCGCGCAGCGCCGAGAGGATCACGAACCGGTACTTCGAATCCAGGTTCTCGGGGATCTTGAACATCGAGGCTCCGTTAGGCCCGGGACGTCCGGGCGGGAAAGGTCGCGAGAATGCGGCGGACTTCGGACTCCCGGTGCGAGCGGCGCGCGCGCTCGGCGCGGACGATGGCCCGGAGCTCCTTGGTCGCGCGCTTGATCTCGTCGTTCACGACGACGTAGTCGTAATGGACGTACTCCTCCGCCTCGACGCGGGCCTGCGCCAGGCGCTCGGCGATCTGCCCCTCGGCCTCGCTCCCCCGCAGCCGGAGTCGCGACTCGAGGGTGGCGTAGTCGGGCGGAAGGATGAAGACCGACACGCACGGGACCCCGCTCTCGCGGACCTGGCGGGCCCCCTGGACGTCGATGTCGAGCAGCAGGTCGGC